>JAFUUR010000125.1 GCA_017477695.1 Oscillospiraceae bacterium
CTGCTCGACGCCATGGACGGCGTGCGGCAGGACTATATCACGGAGGCGGCCGCGCTGCTGGGCTACGGCGCGGCGCCGAAACGGCGCGTGCGCGGCAGGCTCGCGCGCACGGTGCTGCTCGCCGCGGCGATCGCGGCGCTGCTGGGGGTCACCGCCTACGCGGCGGCGAGCATCCACCAGCGGCGGCAGGAGGAGCTGAAGAGCGACCTGCGCATCGAGGAAAACCACGTGAGCGACTACGTGCAGGTGGAGGCGGTCGAGGCGGGCGCCGGCGCGCCGGGCGCGACGCTGCTGAGCGTGCAGCCGTCCTACGACGGGTTCCTGCGCTTTTATCTGGACGTGTACCCGGTGCCGGAGGAATACGCCCGCGACGGGCTCACCGGCGAGAGCGGCGGGGACTGGGACGTGCGCGGCGTGCACTACTTCACGAGCCTCGACGACGAGGGCTGGCAGGAGGCCTTCGTGCACATCCGCGCGGACGGCTACGCGGAGGAGGACATGATCACCGTCGACGACGAGGACACCGGCGTCAGCTTCCGGCAGCCGAGCCCGGACGCCATCCTGCGCAGGCAGCTCGCCGAGGGCTACGACGCCGAGACGCGCACGCTGACGATCGAGTGCGTCCTCAACCGGGATCAACTGCCCGCGGACGCCGCCGAGGCGCGGGTGCACGTCATCTGCGCGGAGTATCTCGCGAACGTGGACGAGACCGGGCGCGAGACGGAGAACGACGCGGGGGTCCTCATCGACTTCGGCACCGTCACGGTGCCGCTCGCGGAGACCGCCGTGCGCACCGTGACCTTCACGCAGCCGCGCGCCTTCTCCTTCGAGGGCGTGCACGGCACCGTCAGCGGCCGCTTCACGGGCGCGGAGCTCAACGCGGACGGCGTCGTCTGGCTCTACGAGATGGACACGAGCTACGACGGCGAGGATCTGCTGAAGCTGACCGACGCCTTCGAGGCCGACGCCGTGCTGGAGCTGGCCGACGGGAGCACCAAGGCGGTGTCGCTGTCGGTGCGCAGCGAGTTCGGCCCCGTGCTGCGCGACTACTGCGGTCTCGCCGGCACGGTGGACGTGGAGGCCGTCGTCGGCGTCACCGCGGGCGGCGTGCACTACGAGCTCCGATAGCCTCCGGGCATTTCCGGCCCCCCTCGCCGAGGGGGCCCTTTTTCCGCCTCCGGGGAGACCGGATGAAAAAAACGAAAAAAAGCCTCTCCGCAGGGCGGAGAGGCTGAAACATTTCGGGCCGGAACGGCGTCTTGTATATGGGACGCGGGGCGCGGGGAGCCGCGCTCAGTACACGTCCTCGATCACGCGGGTGGGCGGGGCCTCCACGATCTCCGGGTGCGCGAACATGTACCGGAAGGCCTGCAGGAGCTGGGCGTAATAGTGCCCGTCCACGATGCCCTCGTCGAGCACCATCTTGGTGTCGATATACTTGCGGTCCTGCACCTGGCCGTTCTTGTCGAGCTCGTAGGCGCGGCGCTTGGCGCCGAAGGCGATGAACACCGGGAGCGTGCCGAAATTATAGATGTGATGGTACACCGGGCCGATGCGCAGCGAGCCGAGGTCCGTGATGATCATGGAGCCGTGGAAGGGGCTCGCGTCCAGGATGGCCTGGGGCAGGATGCCGAAATAGTCCATGATGCGCAGGACCAGGATGATGAAGCGGATCAGGAAGCGCGGCAGCTTGCTGAACGCCTCCGCGATCTCCTCGGTGTTGTTGTTCTCGTCCGAGGTCTTGATCTCCTCGATCTTCTCGTTCATCTTGCGGTACACGTCGAGGATCGTATCCGTCGGCTGGAAGACGACCTTGATGGTGGTCTCCGTATCGTCCACGTTCGAGCTGCGGCGCACGGCCATGACGACCTCGATGACGTCGCGCGAATAGATGCGGCGGCCGGCGATGAAGCGGTTCGCGGCCGGGAGCATGGAGATGCAGCGGATGTACACGGCGATGATGAAGTGCAGCAGGCCGATGCCCTTGTAGCCCTGCACGCGCAGCGCGCGCAGCCGTTTGTCGACCCCGGAGATCTCAAAGCTCTCCTCGTAGTTGACGAGCCGGTCGTTGCGCTGAGGCATGATGTAGGGGATGAACTTGCTGAACGGCGGGATGGAGCGCAGCAGCCTGCCCTCTTTCCTGTCGCCGAAGCGGCGCTTATATTTGCTCATAAGGCTTCTCCTCAGAATAATTCAATATTTTTAATTACCATTTTTATTATACAGGCTGCGGCATAGGAATACAAGTAAAATCTTCTTAAAATCGTCTTAAGATTGACAGACGGGCGGCGGCCCGCCCGGGAGAGGCCGCCGGCGGCTTTCGACCGACGGAAACAGAAAATTTCAGAAAAATTAAGAATTAGAAACAAAAAATCAGTTGCTATTCCGGAGCACTTGCGTTATAATACCTTACGTATCTCCATGTTTAGCAACAATTGGAATATTTGGATAGGAGTGTAAGAGTATGATGAAGACGAGAAGATCCATGAAGAAAGCTCTGGCCCTTCTGCTGTGCGTCGTCATGTTCGTGACCCTGCTGCCCACCTTCGCGTTCGCCGATCTGGCGACGCCGGAGCTCGTGACTGCGGATCCGGACGGCTGCGGCGTCACGGTCGAGTGGAATGCGGTCACGGGCGCGGCGAAGTACCGCGTATACCGGAAGCTGCCCTCGGCCAGCAAGTGGACGAAGCTGGGCGACACGGCGGCGACCGAATACCGTGACACCACGGCCAAGGCGAGCACGACCTACGTGTACACCGTCCGCTGTCTGGACAGCGGCGGCAAGCTCGTCAGCGACTATGACCATATCGGCATCTCCGGCGCGTGGAACGAGAGCACGGCCGGCTACACCGACACGCCGCCCCTGGTCTCGGTCAAGGCTGAGAAGTACGGCATCCGCGTGACCTGGGATGAGGTCGCCGGCGCGCCGCAGTACCGCGTGTTCCGCAAGGCCTCCGGCGCGAGCAAGTGGTCCACCGTGGTCGATCTGCCCTCCGGCAACGACGAGTATCTGGACACCACCTGCAAGTCCGGCACGAAGTACTTCTACACCGTGCGTGTCATGAACGGCTACGGCGAGTACATCTCCGGCTACAACAAGACCGGCCTCTCCGCTACCTGGGACGCCAGCAACGCCGTGGATATCCCCGAGCTGCTGTACGCGACCTCTGAGGGCAAGGGCATCCACATCGAGTGGAACGCCGTGACCGACCCCGGCGTCGCGGCCTACCGCGTCTACCGCAAGGCCTCCGGCGCGACCAAGTGGTCGAAGCTGGCCGACACGCCGAACACCGAGTATTTTGACTACTCCGCCAAGTCCGGCACGAAGTACAGCTACACCGTCCGCTGCCTGAACGCCAGCGGCGAGCTCATCAGCAAGTACGACACGACCGGCGTCAGCGCGAGCTGGAACGCCAAGAACGTCGGCACTTATGCCGCCCCCATCCTGGAGGGCGTCACCGTCGACGACGGCTGCCTCATCTTCTCCTGGACCGACAACGGCGCCGACAGCTACCGCGTCTACCGCAAGAGCGGCAGCAGCACGAGCTGGGTCGTGGCCGGGTCGGACGTGGCCGCGCCTCCCTTCTACGACTACGCCGTGCAGTCCGGCACCAAGTACACCTACACCGTCCGCTGCCTGACCAGCGGCGAGCTGGACAGCGACTATAACGGCGCGGGCGTCTCCGCGACCTACTACAAGGTCCCCGAGCTCGTGAGCGCGGCGAACGTCGACACCGGCATCAAGGTCACCTGGAAGGCCGTCACCGGCGCGCCCGCCTACGCGGTGCTGCGCGTGGTCACCGGCGATCCCTGGCCCTCCGACCCGATGGACGCCGTGATCAAGGCCGGCGTCACCGGCACCTCCTATATCGACACCACGGCTGACGCGGGCGTGTCCTACGACTACATCGTGTGCGTCTGCACCAAGGACGGCAAGACCCTCATCACGCCCTGCGGCTCCAGCTCCATCAGCGGCTCCTGGGTCGGCAAGACCGCCGTCGACAAGCTGACGAACATCGTACCCGGCGTGCTGGTCGAGTGGAAGAACGTCCCCGCGATCGACACCTACGAGGTCCAGCGCAAGAGCGGCACCGGTGACTGGATGGTCATCGCGCACGTCGCCGCGCCCGATTTGTACTATGTGGACAGCGACGTCGTCTCCGCCACCAAGTACACCTACATGCTGCGCGGCTACGACGTCGAGGGCAACCTCTCCGCGCTCTACGACGCCACCGGCAAGTCCATCACCTTCTATGCGGCGCCTACGCTCGAGAAGGCCGCCCACGCCAGCGACGGCGTGAAGGTCACCTGGGAGGCCGTCGAAGGCGTGACCAACTATCGCGTCTACCGTAAAGTCGGCACCGGCGAGTTTATCAAGCTCGCGGACGTGGCCGATATCTCCTACCTCGACACCACCATCCTCTCCGGGGCGGACGCCGTCTATACGGTCTGCTGCCTGTCCGCGGACGGGAAGACCGAGCTGAGCGCCTACGATCCTGTCGGCGTCAGCTCTGAGGGCAACGTGTTCTACGACACGCCGCTGCTCACCGGCGTCGTGCCCGTCGTCGGCGGCATCAAGATCACCTGGCAGGCGGTCTCCGGCGCGACCCAGTACCGCGTGCTCCGCAAGGACGGCACCAAGACCAGTTGGGAGACCGCGGGCGATCTCATCGCGGGCACGGAGTTCATCGATGCCGACGTTCCCAACGGCGGCACCGTGCAGAACGGCGGCCGGTACACCTACACCGTCGTCTGCCTCGACGCGATGGGCGAGGTCGCGAGCGACTACAACACCATCGGCCTGAGCACCTCCTACTACTACGCTCCGGATATGGCCGGCGCCGAGAACCGCCTCACCGGCGTGCTGATCGGCTGGTATCCCGTCGACGGCATCGGCACCTACGGCATCTACCGCAAGACCGGCAGCGGCGACTGGACCAAGATCGCCACCGGCGGCAAGCTCGACAAGGACACCAGCTCCGCCACCTACGGCCTGTACACCTACACCGACACGACCGTCCAGTCTACCGGCACCTACCAGTACGCGGTGTCCTGCCTGGTCGGCGGCGCGGACATGAGCGCCTACGACAAGGATTACGCGGTGGGCAGCACCTTCTACGCTGCGCCCAAGGTGACGCTCGTGGAGAACGTCGCGACCGGCATGCACGTCAAGTGGAGCGCCGTGGACGGCATCAGCAAGTACCTGGTCTACGGCAAGGCCTCCGGCGACAGCACCTACACCCCGCTCATGAGCGTGACGGGCACCGAGGCCTACATCCCGGTCTCCATGCTCGGCTCCAACATCAAGTTCACCTACACCGTGCGCTGCCTGGACAGCAGCGATAACATCGTGAGCTGGTACAACACGGGCGTGACCCTGCTGTACATCGCGACGCCCGAGCTCGTGAGCGCGACCTCCACCGTCGCGAAGAAGGCCACCATCACCTGGGGCGCCGTGGACGGAGCGAAGAGCTACGATATCTACCGC
The DNA here is from genome assembly GCA_017477695.1 of Oscillospiraceae bacterium. Lineage (GTDB taxonomy): Bacteria > Bacillota > Clostridia > Oscillospirales > Oscillospiraceae > Limivicinus. The sequence goes on from JAFUUR010000125.1 coordinate 5,489, forward strand.
AAGACCCTGGCCGACTCCGGCTGGAAGCGGATCAAGGCGGGCGCCACCGGCACCAGCTACACCGACGCCAGCGGCCTGACCTCCGGCGTGACCTACTACTACACCGTGGTCGCCAAGACGGCTACCGGCACCACCGCCGGCAACCGCAGCAGCTGGGATCCGAACGGACTCCCCGTGACCATCAAGTAACCCCCCGCCCGGGGCCTCGAAAGAGGCCCCGGGTATTGCTTTCTCGAGAAGCCGTCTCCTTTGGCGGGAGACGAAAAGGACAGCCCCCGGAAAGGGGCTGTCCTCTTTGCTTTCTCTATGTACGATATGCGCCGTTCAATCCCGGCGCAGGAGGCGGATGTCCCGCCCGGCGAAGCGCAGCTCGGTGAACTCCCCGGCGATGCGCGAGCCGATCTGCTCGTTGTACTTGCGCGTCAGCTCCGCGACGGTGTAGTTCGTGCTGACGACGATGCGCCTGTCGTGGATGAGGCGGGTGTTCAGCAGGGTGTACAGCGCGCTGACGGACAGGCTCGTCACCATCTCGGTGCCGAGATCGTCCAGGATCATCAGGTCACAGTCCAGCATCCGGCGCACGCGTGCCGCCGCGGCCTCGGCCTCCGCCGGGTCGCGCGCGAACTTCTGCCGCTCGAAGGCCTCCAGCGCGGAGGCGGCCGAGTCGTAGCAGACGGAATAGCCCTTCGCCGCCACGACGCGCGCGATGCAGGCCGAGAGATAGGTCTTCCCGAGGCCCGTGCCGCCGCGCAGCAGCAGATTGGTCGACACCCGGGGGAAGTTCTCCGCGAAGCGGCGGCAGCCGCCGTACACGATCTCCATCGCCTGGCGGGGGGAGCCGCCCAGCGCGGGATCGAACGCGTCGTCGTAAAGCGTGAGGTCGAAGGCCTCGAAGCTCTCGTCCCCGCTGCGCAGCAGCACGCCCAGCTCCTGCGTGAGCTCCTGCTTGTACAGCGCCTCCAGGCATTCGCACACGCCGCCGTCGGCGCCGCGGCCGGTGTCGCGGCACTTGGGGCAGGTCACGATCTCGTCCAGATAGTCCATGGGGAAGCCGTGCTCCACCAGCAGCTCCGCCCGGCGCATCTGCGTGTCCAGGTTTTCCCGGCGCAGCGCGGCGAGCTGCTCCTGCAGGTCCGGCCCGCCGGCGACGGTCAGCCGCACGAGGCGGGTCATCTGCCCGCGCAGCGCCGCGTCCAGCTCCGCCACGGCGGGGACGGCCGCGTAGACCTCCGCCAGCCTGCGCTGGCGCGTGTTCTCATTGTCCGCCCGGCGCCGCTCGAGGCGGCCTCTGGCCCGGGCCAGCAGCTTTCCGTCGTAGGGCACGGCAGCCACCGCCTTTCCTGTCGTTTCTCTACCCCCCCGCGGGGGATCAGATCTTGTCCACCGCGCGCTGGAGCGCCTCGAGATCCACGGGCTCGTCCGCCTTCCGGGCAGGCCCCTTGCGGCGGCCGCGCCCGTCCTTCTCCTCGATCTCGCGCGCGCCGTGCAGGCCCTGCTGGTGCCAGCTGCGCAGGATGCCGTTCATGTAGGGCCAGCTGAGCTTGCCGGTGGCGGTCAGCGTCCTGTCGTAGGCGAGGGCGATCGCCTCCTCCTCGAAGCCGAGATCCAGCCATTCGTTGAGGTAGCGCCGCTCGGTCTTGCCCAGGCCGCGGCCCCGGATGTCGAGCTGCGTCTGCAGGCGGCTCAGCTCGCCGAAGCGCCGCTTCTGCGCGCGTATGTATTCCTCGGCCTGCTCGAAGGTCAGCAGCTCCTGCCGGGCCCAGACGTAGGCCTCGGTCTCGATGGCGTGGGCGGTGGGGCGGCGGCCCTCGCCGTAGCGCTCCCGGTACACCTCGCCCAGGTAGTTGAGCAGCTCCATCAGCACCTCGCCGGGCAGCCCCAGATGGTCGTACACGCCGAAGAGCACGCGCATGTCGTTCCCGCTGAGATTGCGGCCCATGACCTTGGCGGCCTCGTCGAGCACGGCGGAAAAGGTCCCGTCCTGCTTGTGGCGGGCGATCTCGGCGGCGGTGTACTGCGGCAGCTCCTCCGCCGGGGGGAGGGGCGGCTCCGCCTTCTCGGCGGGCGCGCCCGCGCGCACGGCCCCGCCGCCGAC
>JAFUUR010000126.1 GCA_017477695.1 Oscillospiraceae bacterium
AACTGGGGCGGAAAATGTCCGGCTTGCGGCGCGTGGAACACGCTGGTTGAGGTCACGCTCGAGAGCAAGGCGCAGCGCCGCTCCGGCGGCGCGGGACGCGTCTACGCACAGCAGAGGCCGAAGAAGATCTCAGAGCTTGACAGCGCGGCGGAGATCCGCTTTTCGACAGGAATCTCGGAGTTTGACCGCGTGCTGGGCGGCGGCGCGGTGATCGGTTCGCTGAATCTCGTCGGCGGTGCGCCGGGGATCGGCAAATCCACACTGCTGCTGCAGATGTGCGGCCAGGAGCTGGGTGGAAAGAAAGTGCTGTACGTCACCGGAGAGGAGAGTGAGCGGCAGCTCAAGCTGCGCGCACAGCGTCTTGCCGTTGAAAATGATGAGCTGTACGTTCTTGCCGAGACGGATATCGAAAGCGTTCTGAACTGCATCGATACGATGCAGCCAGAGATCGTCATCATCGACTCCATCCAGACCATGTCGGATGCGGACGTCAGCTCTGCGCCGGGCAGCGTGACGCAGGTGCGCGACTGTACGATGCGTATCATGCGCGCGACCAAGGATAAGGGCTTGACCGTGTTCGTGGTCGGCCATATCAACAAAGAGGGGAGTATAGCCGGCCCTAAAGTACTGGAGCATATGGTAGATTGCGTTCTGTATTTTGAGGGGGAGCGGAATACCAGCTTTCGCATCCTGCGCGCCGCGAAAAACCGTTTTGGATCGACGAATGAGATCGGCGTGTTTGAAATGAATGAAAACGGGCTGCGCTGTGTGGAGAACCCGTCTGAAATGCTTCTGGCTGGGCGACCCGAAAACAGTCCGGGGACGTGTGTCGCATGTGTCGTCGAGGGCACTCGGCCAATCCTGGCCGAGGTCCAGGCTTTGGTGAGTCCAGGGGGCTACAATGCCTCCCGCAGGAGCAACGGCATCGACTATAACCGCGCCGCCATGTTGCTGGCGGTCCTGGAAAAACGCGGCGGCATGCCGATCGGAAACTGCGATACGTATATCAACGTGATAGGCGGCCTGTCGCTCGACGAACCGGCCGCGGATCTTGCGACTGCGCTTGCGATCGCTTCCAGTTTTTTGGATCGACCGCTCGGAGCCGATTTGGCCGCGATCGGCGAAGTCGGGCTTTCCGGTGAAATCCGGAACGTGAGCGTACTGAACCAGCGGCTTTCCGAGATCGCACGGCTGGGCTTTCACCGCTGTGTGATCCCGGCGCACGTGAGGGACGAGATCGCTTGCCCGAAGGATCTGCAGCTGATCCCAGTGAAGAATATTGGCGAAGCGGTAGCGTCCACGCTTGGAAAAAAGAAATAAAGTATGCCCCCATTCGACGGATAAGTCGGGTGGGGGCACGGTTTAGTTTTCGCGGTCAGATCGGTGCTTACGCCCGATCGGGTTTGCCATGGCCGCTTCATGCAGGGCGGCATTGTCCAGGTGCGTGTAGATCTGCGTTGTGCTGAGATTGCTGTGGCCGAGCACTTCCTGCAGAGCGCGGGTATCCACTCCGTTTTTGAGCATCAGCGTCGCCGCCGTGTGTCGAAGCTTATGCGGAGAATAGCGTGTTGCGTCAAGGCCGGCCAGCTTCAGCTTCTTTTCGACCATTTGCTGTACACCGCGAACGCCAAATCTGCAATTTTTTTGACTGATAAACAGCGCGTTTTTGTCTTTTTCAGCTACTTTTTCAACATTTCTGACCATTAAATAGTCATCGATCGCTTCACGGCAGCCATCTCCGAAGAAGAGGACGCGCTCTTTGTTGCCTTTACCGACGACCCGCAGATGGTCTTCGTAGATATCGGTCACATTCAGTGAGACCAGCTCCGAAACGCGCAGGCCGCAGGACATGAAGAGCATCAGGATGCAGTAATCACGAAGAGCGTATGGACCGTCACAGACATTGAGAAGTTTTTCACAATCCGACTCTTCCAAATATTTCGGCAAAGAAGCCTGACGCTTCGGCATGTCCAATTCGAGCGTTACGTTATGATCAAGAAGGTGGCGCTTCGTCGTGAGATAATTAAAAAAGGATTTGACCGATGAAGTCCGTCTGCAGCGACTGGCGGCTGACAATGAACCGGCGGACTCCGGTGAGAATGACTGGTACCGATAGAGTTCTTCGATTTTGATCGCTTCGATGAAATCCAGGTCAACGTCTGTGATGTCGATCTCGTTGAACGGGACGCTGGAATCGACTAGTTTGCGGCGCCGCTTGAGATAACGGAACAGGATCTTCAGATCCATGTAGTACGCATTGACCGTACGGTCGGAGTGACCGCGCACGGTGGAGTGGTACTCGAGAAACTCCATAAGGATATCGGGAATATCGTTGATCTGATCCAAATTCACGAGTTTGGCTCCTTCCTTGAATAACGACCATGAAAATCTCGCTAAATTTATATTATGCGAGATTTATTGGCCCTTTGAAAAGAAGTTTTTCAACTTCTGTCTCTATTATAGTCCCCCGCCCGGATTTGTCAAGAAAAAGCTGCGGTGGATCACACCGCAGCTTTTTGTACTTATTCTTCTTCGTCTTCTTCAGCATCGTCATCCTTGCGGAAGAATTTTGACTCTTTGGTCACACGGATCGCATTCAGGATCGTAGCCAGCGCAGCAGCCGTATCGATGAAGATCGCAAACCAGAGTGTGCAGTACCCTATCACACTCAGGAAGATCAGGATCGCCTTGATCACGAATGCGAAGACCGCATTCTCTTTCGCGACCTCTCTTGTCCGCTTGCTGATCTTCACGGCCTGCGGGATATTGGCGACCTGTTCTGGGACTGCGATCGCATCGGCATACTTTGCCTTGGAGCTCACACGGATATCAACGGCAGCGTCGCTGTGGGTCTCGATCCCGTTTGCGTATACGTACATGACCTGATCGCGGTACGCGCCGCTCAGTTCACGAATGTAGGACAGCTTGTCCGGCGTGCCCGTCGTTGTCTTGACTTCGGAGAAACCAAGATCGCGAGCGATGCGTTTGCTCTCCTCCGCTCCATCCTCTGTCAGCAGGATGCAGCGGGTCGCACCGGCGTCACCCATATCGGCGGCGAGCTGATTCGTACCGGCGTTGACGTTTGCAGATACCAGGATCTTGCCGATATATCTGCCGGCGATGACCAAATAATAAGCCTGGCCTTCATCGTTCGGATCCTGCGGGACGTTTACTCCCCTGCCGAGCAGAAACTCGCTCGTTGCAAGGCTCACTGGCGTGCCGCCGACCTTCAATTCAACACCGTATCCGGGCAATTCCTTGAAGTCGCTCACGACTTCGAGCTTATACTCCTGGTCGTAGACGTTCGAGATGGCCTTGGCAAAGGGCTGATCCGAATAATACGCAGCGTGCGCGGCAAAATTCATGAACGTGTCCTTATCCAGTATGGAAGACTGGATCGACAGGACCTCCGGACAATCCTCGGAAAAGACGCCTGCTTTATCGAAGACTGCGACTTTTATGTTGGAAGCTTTCTCAAGAGAAGCCGCGCGGTTGAACAGGATCCCGTGCTTCGCGCTGTAGCACAGCCCGACGAGCCCCACCAGCGGCATAGCGGCCACGATCGAAGTCGGCGTGCAGACGAGGATGATCATCAGCGCACGGTGGATAGAGACACGGAACGGAAAATCAGAGAACAGCGGCAGCACGATCGCATAGACGGCGGCAAAGACCATGGCAAAACGCAGAATCAGCCCGGAGCTTTCGCGCATGACCGACTCGATCTGCATATCGCCGGAGCCGCTTGCGCCGATGATCTCCCGCACCTTTGCGATGATGCCCTCTTCCTGCCCGCTGACGAGAGAGATGGCGGAGGCGCGGGTCTGTTTGCTCGCATAGGCGATCACCAGAACGCCGATCTGATAAAGAATGATGAGCGCTGCGCTTTCTGTCGGATACCCGATGACGAAACCGATCACACCCACGCAGACGACGACGAGCGGCGTCGCAAAATAGCGCCCCTCCTCCACTGCGTTGATCGCCTCCAGAAACACGTCATATCCGGCCGCAGCGGCAGACAGGATCAACAGAACGATACGGACAAAGGTCGGCATCTTGACGATGAGCGCCACCGCAAAAATGACCGCGGCGACTACAAGGCGTATCGCAAGGGTGGAGTCCAGCCCTCCTGTTGTGGGCCGGCCGGTATTCTTAGGCGGAGTTTTAATGGCATGCTTCGCTTGTCCAGCGCGTTGGCTCACGTTCGCCACCTCCCAGTGAATATCTATCTTTCTTTCTAAATCTTCAGATGATCAGGCCTTACCGTCAGAGCCCAGAACGTGGACGATCTTGTGCGCGACCATGTCCTTCACGGCCTGGCGAGCGGGCTTGAGATACTGACGCGGGTCGAAATGATCCGGATGCTCCACAAAGTACTTGCGGATATTCGCGATCATGGCCAGACGGATATCGGAGTCGATATTGATCTTGCAGACGGCGAGCTTTGCGGCCTTGCGCAGCTGATCCTCGGGGATGCCGATGGCGTCCGGCATATCACCGCCGTATTCGTTGACCATCTTGACAAATTCCTGCGGAACGGAGGAAGAGCCGTGCAGCACGATCGGGAAGCCGGGCAGGCGCTTGATGCACTCCTCCAGCACGTCAAACCGGAGCGGAGGCGGGACAAGAATGCCCTCTTCGTTGCGGGTGCACTGAGAAGCCTTGAACTTGTAGGCGCCGTGCGAGGTGCCGATCGCGATCGCCAGAGAATCACAGCCGGTACGGCTGACGAACTCCTCCACTTCCTCGGGACGCGTGTAGCTTTCGCTGCCGTGCTCGACAGAGACTTCATCTTCCACGCCGGCGAGGGTGCCAAGCTCGGCCTCGACGACAACGCCGTGATCGTGCGCATACTCTACGACCTGGCGGGTCAGCGCGATGTTGTCCTCAAAAGACTTGGAGGAAGCGTCGATCATAACGGAGGTGAAACCGCCGTCGATGCAGGATTTGCACAGCTCAAAGGTGTCGCCGTGATCAAGATGCAGGGCGATGGGAATATCGGGATTCTCAATGATCGCCGCCTCGACCAGCTTCACCAGATAGGTATGATTGGCATAGGAACGGGCGCCCTTGGACACCTGCAGGATGACGGGGCTTTTCAGCTCACCGGCCGCCTCGGTGATCCCCTGCACGATCTCCATATTGTTAACGTTGAACGCGCCGATCGCATAGCCGCCGTTGTAGGCTTTTTCGAACATTTCTTTCGTAGTTACCAGAGGCATTTTCCATTCTCCCTTTTACAGAATTGAAATTTTTGTACAAATAGTACATTTACAAAATCGCATTTCTATTATATCCTCAAAATATACTATAATCAATAAGCACATTTCACAAAACAAGAAAAAATTTAATGATTTAATGGAGGCAAAAATCTGTATGAGCGAGAAACTGATCGGTTCCTGCATATTCGGCCAGTCCGGCGGTCCCACCGCTGTCATCAACGCAAGCGCCTACGGCGTCATCCGCGCCGCGCTTGACGCGGACGAGATCACGAAGGTCTACGGCGCCGCTCACGGCATCAAAGGCGTGCTGGAGGACAAGCTGTACGTCATGGACGAGGAAGATCCCGAAGAGCTGAAGCTGCTGCTCCATACCCCGTCTTCCGAGCTCGGCTCCTGCCGCTACAAGATCGCGGATCCCGACGTAGACGATACGGACTATAAGCGCATCCTTGAGATCTTCAAGAAGTACGACGTCCGTTATTTCTTCTATAACGGCGGCAACGACTCTATGGATACGTGCAACAAGATCAGCCGTTATATGGAGTCCGTCGGTTACGAGTGCCGTGTTATGGGCGTGCCCAAAACCATTGATAACGATCTGTTCGGCACGGATCACTGCCCCGGCTTTGCCAGCGCCGCGAAGTATATCGCGACCTCCTGTATGGAAATCAACAAGGATGCGCGCGTATACGATAACGGCATGATCACCATCATCGAGATCATGGGCCGCCACGCCGGGTGGCTTGCCGCAAGCGCTTCGCTCGCGGCGGAGTTCGGTTCCGGTCCCGACCTGGTCTATCTTCCGGAATGTGATTTTGATATGGACAAGTTCCTTGCGGATATCGACCGCGTGTATAAGGCTACCGGCAAGGTCCTGGTTGCGGTCTCCGAAGGGATCCATTATGCCGACGGGAGCTTCGTGTCGGAGGCCAAGACCTCTGCGACCGACGGCTTCGGTCACGCGCAGCTCGGCGGTCTGGCCGCTCTGCTGGCTGAGATCGTCAAAGAGCAT
>JAFUUR010000127.1 GCA_017477695.1 Oscillospiraceae bacterium
CACGCGCGCCGCCTTTCCGCAGGCGGACGCGCGGTAGAAGCGTAGTTCTACGCACCGTAGAGCCCTACGGCGCCTCTCTCTACCGGGTTCTTGCCGGGAGGAGAGGCGATTTTCATACAGTAGTTTGCCTCCCGCGTGCCCCGACGCGTAAAATATGCGTGAACGAAACGGGGGAGGTGAAGCGCGTGAAGGCTGCGTATGCCGCGGCGCGCGTCGTGCGCGTCATGACGGTGCCGCCGGTGATGGCGGCCTGGCTGATCCTGACGCTCTGGCTCGGGCGGGACGATATCATACGGCGCGCCTGCGAGGGCGCGGCCGCGCTGCTGTGCCTCGCCGCGCTGCCGGTGCTGGCCTATCCACTCTCACTGGTCCCGCGCCTGCGCGCCGGCGGGCGCGAGAGACAGCGGGACCTGGCCTTCCTGTTCTCTGTCCTGGGCTACGGGCTCGGCTGGCTCTGGGTCTGCGTCAGCCCCTGCGCGCAGGGCCTGCGCTTCGTCTTCGGCACTTACGCGATCTCCGTGCTGGTGCTGCTGGCGTTCAACAAGCTCCTGGGTCTGCGTGCAAGCGGACACGCCTGCAGCGTCGCCGGGCCCGTGGCCACGATCATAGCCCTCATGGGCGGCCGGTGGGTGCCTCTGTGCCTTGCACTCTACGCGCTGAGCTTCTGGGCCTCCGTGCGCAGCGGCCGCCACACGGTGCGCGAGTATCTGCTGGGCAGTCTCTCCGTGCTGCTGGCCATGGGTGTATCGGCGCTGATCCATCTGCTGTGAGCCCTCTCCCCGCCGCCGCGCGCGGCGGGGAATTTTTCGCGCCTTTTTGCGGAAAGCGGTTGCGAAAAAAGGCCTTCTGCCGTATAATACTATTTTGTAAAGTTATGTGCTGCGGAGGCTGCCCATGAAAAAGGCGTTGGAACGATACGGTGCGCTGCTGCTGGTGCTGATCCTGGTGACCGGGGTCTGCCTGCTGTTTTCCGTGCGCAAGTCCGGCATGTTCATCGATGAGATCTATACCTACGGCCTCTCCAACAGCCACTACGCCCCGTACCTGACCAACGTTCAGGGGGGGGACAGCTTCGTCGACGCCGTGCTGACCCGGCAGGATCTGCTCGATTATCTCGTCGTCAACGACGGGGAGGGCTTCGACTTCGGCTCCGTCGTCTACAATCAGGCGGCCGACGTGCACCCGCCGCTCTACTACTGGCTGTTCAACGCGGCCTCGTCCCTTACGCCGAACGTGTTCAGCAAGTGGACCGGCCTCGTGCTGGATTATCTGATCTACGCGGTCTGCCTCGTGCTGCTGTATCGCCTGGTGCGCGCCCTCGGCGGCAGCCGCCTGAACGCGGCCGCGGCGGCAGGCCTGTACGGTCTGAGCGTGATGGGGCTTTCCACCATGCTGATGATCCGCATGTACGTGCTGATGACGGCCTTCACCGTGCTGCTGGCGCTGCTGGTGGCGCGCCTCATGCGCCAGCCGCGCTTCCTCTGGTATCCGCTCATCGGGCTGACGATCTTTCTCGGACTGATGACGCAGTATTATTTCGTCTTCTACGCCTTCTTCCTCTGCGCGGCCTACGTGTTCTACGCGCTGTTTCGCCGGGAGTACAAGTCCCTCGGCCTGTTCGCGCTGTTTGCCTTCCTGGGCGTGGGCTGTCTGCTGCTGGCTTTCCCCGCCTGTCTCGACCAGCTCTTTGCCGATAAGCTCGTCTCCGGCGGCAACGCCATGGACAACCTGCGTGACTTCGCGCAGTACCCGACGCGCCTGCGCTACTACTTCGCCGACATGCGCCACGGCGTCAAGGCGGCGATCATCGTGGGCCTCGTGTGCCTGCCGGCGGTGCTGCTGTGCTGGGGCAGGCTGCGCGCCGCCGCCCGCGCGGGGAAATACCGGATCGCGGGCTGGCTCGTGATCCTGCTGCCCACGATCCCGACCTTCGTGCTCGCGGCGATCCTGTCGCCGGTGCTGGACCAGCGCTACGTTTATAATCTCGCGCCCATCCTCGTGACGGCGGTGAGCTTCCTGCTGTACCTGCTCGAGGAGAGTATGGACGACTTCCCGCGCGCCCGGGTCGGCAAGACCGCGGCGCTGCTCGCGATCCTGGCCTTCGCGCTGCACATCGCCCACTACAGCCCGCCGCAGTATCTCTATCCGGAGTACCCGGAGTACGACGCGCTGGTCGCCGCCCACGCGGAAGACCCCTGCGTGTACATGACGGACAATTACTTCCCGCCCGTGACGCAGGACGTGCTGCAGCTGCTGTATTTCGACGATATCTTCCTCACCGGCGACCCGGACTCCGCGGCGCTGGACCGCTATCTTGAGGCGGCCGACGCGGACGAGTGCGTGGTCTACATCGATGTGAGCGTGTTCTGGTCGAGCGGCTTCGACCCGAACGAGATGCTGCCCGCCCTGCTTGCGAGCACCGACTATACGGACTGGGCGCCGCTCTATGCCAACGGCCTGTCCAAGACCTATCTCCTGACCAAATAGAGAGGAGACCGCTATGCTGTCTGTGATCCTACCCGCATACAATGAGGAAACCATGATCCCCCTTGCCGCCGAGACCATCAGCGGCATCCTGGACGGGGCCGGCATCGCGCACGAGCTGCTGTTCGTGGACGACGGCTCGCGCGACGGCACCTGGGCGAAGATCCAGGCCGAGTCCGAAAAGCGCGGCAGCGTCGTGGGCGTTCACTTCAGCCGCAACTTCGGCAAGGAGGCCGCCATGTTCGCCGGGCTCGAACAGGCCAGAGGGGATTGCTGCGCCATCCTGGACTGCGACCTGCAGCACCCGCCCGAGAAGCTGGTCGAGATGTACCGCCTCTGGGAGGAGGGCTACGAGGTCGTCGAGGGCATCAAGGAGGACCGCGGGCAGGAGAGCGCCATGCACCGCTTCGCCGCCAAGAGCTTTTACCGTCTCATCAGCGGCGCAACGGGGATGGACATGGCCTCCTCCTCGGACTTCAAGCTCCTTGACCGCAAGGTGGTGGATACGCTCAACCGGATGCCCGAGCGCAACGTCTTCTTCCGCGCGCTGTCGTTCTGGGTGGGCTTTCGCCGCGCCGAGGTGAGCTACCGCGTGCAGGAGCGCGTCGCGGGCGAGAGCAAGTGGTCCACGCGCTCGCTCATCAAATATGCCATCAACAACATCGGCTCCTTCTCCTCCGCCCCGCTGCATATCATCACCGGGCTCGGCGTGCTGATGCTCGTGATCGCGGTGGTCTTCGGCGTGGAGGCGCTGGTGCAGAAGATCCTGGGCAACGCCCTGGGCGGCTTCACGACGGTGATCCTGCTGCTGCTCATCGCGAGCAGCCTCGTCATGATCAGCCTCGGCATCATCGGCTTCTACGTGGCGCGCATCTATGAGGAGATCAAGGGGCGGCCGCGCTACATCGTCTCGCGCGTCTGCGGCAGAGAGGAGAGCGCGGAATGATCGAAAGGATCAAGGCCCTGTGCCTGAAATACAAGGAAGTGCTGCTGTATCTGATCTTCGGCGGGCTGACGACGGTGGTGAGCCTCGTCACTTTCTGGCTCGCGGGACACCCGCTGGGGCTCAACACGCTCATTGCAAACGTCGTGAGCTGGATCTGCGCGGTGACCTTCGCCTACGTGACCAACGCCAA
>JAFUUR010000128.1 GCA_017477695.1 Oscillospiraceae bacterium
CCTGGTGATCTGCACGATGCTGTCTCCTTTTCGGGAGATGTGATACGCCCGGCTGTCGCCCACGTTGATAATATAACCGTTGCCGTTGGATTTAATCACACCGCCCACGATCGTGGTCCCCATGCCGCTGAATTCCTCGCCAAACTGCGAGTATTCGTAAGCAACGCCGTTTGCCTCCGTACACGCTGCCTGCAGGATCTCCCGGTAATTGAAGCGGCGGTTGACGCGGGAAGTCAGCTTCGCATAGACGTAGGTCACGAAGGCTTTGTTGGACAACTGGCTGGCAAGTCCGCCTGCTTTTGCGCCGCCCATACCGTCGCACAGCACAGCGATCACACAGTCACGTGCCTTGCACTTTTCAATGATAAAGCTGTCCTGGTTGTCTTTGCGGACCTTCCCTTTGTCCGTGAGACCAAAGCTCTTCATGTCTTCCTCACTTCTGCCGCAGCGCGGCCTTATGGATCTTTTCTCTGCTCGATCTTGCGCCTGAGCTGTCCGCAGGACGCATCGACGTCGCCGCCGAGTCTTCTCCGTACCGTTACGTTTACGCCCTCGGACTCAAGGATCTTGATAAAGGCTTTCATGTGCCCCGGCGTAGACGGCTTGAACGCGCGCTCTTCCACGTGGTTGAGCGGGATCAGATTGACGTGCGCGCCGACGGAGAGCGCGCGTTTTGCCAACAGGCGCGCGTGCGCTTCCGTGTCGTTGACTCCGTCGATCATGGCGTATTCAAACGAGATGCGCCTGCCTGTCTTCTCGAAATAACGCCTGCAGCAGGCCATGAGCTGTTCCACTCCCCTGCCGCGGTTTGCGGGCATGAGGCGAGAGCGGGTTTCATCATCCGGCGCGTGCAGCGATACGGAGAGTGTCAGCTGGAGGTCGCGCGCAGCAAGATCATCAAAGCGCTCCGTGATCCCGCAGGTAGAGAGCGAGATATGCCGCATCCCGATATTCATCCCGGCCGGGTCGTTGACCAGCTCGAGAAAACGCATCACGTTGTCAAAGTTGTCGAGCGGCTCGCCGATCCCCATGAGGACGATGTTCGAGATCGGTTTTCCCGAGTCCAGTTGTGAAAAAAGGACTTCATCCAGGATCTCAGACGGTTCCAGAGAGCGCACCAGGCCGCCGATCGTCGAGGCGCAGAAGGCACAGCCCTGCCGGCAGCCGACCTGGCAGGAAACGCACACGGTATTTCCATGCCTGTACGACATCACGACCGTCTCAACGGCGTTTCCGTCATAGAGCTCCCACAGGTATTTAATGGTCCCGTCGATCTGTGAGACCTGCTTGCTCAGCACTTTCGGCGCATAGAGCCTGTATTTCATTTTGAGCAGCTCGCGCAGATCCTTCGGCAGGTTGGACATCCCGTCAAAGTCACGGACGCCCTTTGCAAGCCAGCCATAAACCTGCGCGGCACGGTATTTCGGTTGTCCGAGATCCAGCAGCTCCTGCTCGATCTCCCTGCAGTTCATGGATACGATGTCTTTTTTCATCCGTTTTACTGCTTCCTTCTGAGCTTTGCGGCAAAAAAACCATCCGTCCCGTCGATGTGAGGCCAAAACTCATAAGCGCCTTCGGTGGAACTGAGCGGGCCGACCGAAAAATCCTCCGGAGAAAAATCCGGATTACGGCTCATAAACGTGCGGATCACGTCCCGATTCTCGGCGCGCAGTACCGTGCACGTTGAATACATCAGAACGCCACCGGGCTTTACGTAGTTCTTCAGATTATCCAGAATTCTGATCTGGATCTCCGGCAGAGAAGCGATCTCCTCCGCACGCTTGCGGCGTATCTCCGGGCGTTTGCGGATCACACCGAGGCCGGAACAGGGTACGTCCGCAATCACCAGATCAAAGGCCTCTTGGTACTCCGCGACGAAGCGCCTCGCGTCCCGTGCGCCGGTCTCGATACAGCTTAGACCAAGACGCGCGGCCCCGGAACGGATCAGCGCGAGCTTCTTTTCGTGCAGATCGCAGCTGACGATCTGCCCCTGATCCCGCATGGCGACGGCGGCCGCAAAGCTCTTCCCACCCGGCGCCGCACAGGCATCCAGTACGCGCATACCGGGACGCGGATCGGCTGCAAGCACGGCGCAATGCGCCGCGGGATCCTGTATGTAAAACAGCCCCTCCTCGTAGCCGGGCAGGTCCGTCACGGAACCTCCCTGCAGCAAAAGGCAGTCCGGCGACACAGGGCATTCCGCATACCCGATCTCCGCACGCAGCAGCGCCCTGCGGTATTCCGCTGCCGGGATCTTCAGTGTATTCACGTGCAGCGCCAACTCCGCAGGCTCGTTGCAGGCAGCGAAGAACGCCTCCGCAAGATCGTAACCGCGCTCGATGCAGACGCGCTCCGTAAGCCATTCCGGAAAACTGTAGCGGACCGAGAGATACGTGGCGCTTCCCCGCCCGGGAAGCTCCGGGAGCTGTTTGCGGTTTTCCGAGAGCCTGCGCAGCACAGCGTTCACAAGCCCCGCTGCGGAGCTCTGCGCTGAGCGCCTGCAGAGCGCGACGCTTTCGCTGACGGCGGCGCGCGCAGGGATCTTGTCCAAAAACAGCAATTGATAAGCGCCGAGGCGCAGGATATCCAGTACCGTCGGATGCAGCGATTTCAGCCCTCGCGAACAGTATAAACCCAGGTAATGGTCGCAAAAGCGCGAATTCTGCAGAACGCCAAGGAAAAGGCGGGCGGCCAGCGCCGCCTCGCGCCTGTCCAGATCGTATTTTTTGATCAGTCCGTCGATCACCGGGGCTGACCAGGCGCCGTCTTTCCGACAGCGCTCCAGTGCCTCCAGCGCGACGTCTCTCGCAGAGATGCTCATGTCAGTCTACCGTCAGCGGATGGCCGCGCAGGTAATCGACGGCGGACATGCGCTTTTTTCCGGGCGCCTGCAGCTCGGTGATCCACAGCGTTTCTCCCCCGGCACACGCGACGAGGATGCCGTTTTTCCCTGTGTCCACGATGCTTCCCGGAGTCTTGTCCGTTCTTTGCTGCGCGTAATCCGCGGCAAAGACGCGGCAATCGACGCCCCCGAGCCGCATCGTAGCCACAGGCCACGGCTGCAGGCCGTAGATCCATTTCAGGACAGACCGCGGACTCTGATCCCAGTCGATCGGGCTGAGGCTTTTATCCAGCTTTTTCGTATACGTCGCAAGGCGCTCATCCTGTACGGTGCGCGGCGCCGTTCCGTTTTCAATAGCACGCAGCGTTTTGACGAGCAGCGCCGCGCCCATTTCCATCAAACGGTCAAAGAGCTCCCCGGATGTCTCTTTCTCACCGATGGGAGTCTCCTCAGTATAGATCACGTCCCCCGCATCCATATCCTTCGAGAGGTACATCGTGCTCACTCCCGTGACCTCATCGCTGTTCAGCACCGCCCACTGGATCGGTGCGGAGCCGCGATACTTCGGGAGGAGAGACCCGTGCACGTTCACCGCGCCTAATTTCGGCACGGCGAGAAGCGCGTCAGGCAAAATCTTTCCGTAGGCAACCACGACGAGGATATCCGGCGCGAGCTCCTTCAGACGTGTGAGGACGGCGTCATCCCGCAGGCTTTCCGGCTGATAGACAGGGATTCCGGCCTGCAGTGCGAGCTGCTTGACCGGGGAATACGACAGCGCCATCCCTCTGCCGCGCTGCCTGTCAGGCTGTGTGAACACAGCGGGGAGATCATATTTTTCTTCGATCAGTTTTCTCAGTGAGGCCGCCGCGAAGTCCGGCGTCCCCATAAAAACGACACGCATATTCGATCCTTTTCAGTATTCGCCGCTCTGCAGTTCTTCTTCCGTGAGCATCCTTTCACACTTGGAAGTGAATACGATGCCGTTCAAATGGTCGATCTCGTGGCAGAAGCAGCGGGCGGTCAGCCCCTCGCCCTCGACCTCGAACCATTTGCCGTAACGGTCCTGCGCGCGGACCTTGACGTGCATCGGACGCTTGACGAGCCCGTATTCTCCGGGAACGCTCAGACAGCCCTCAGGGCCGTCCTGCTCTCCGTCCGCTTCAAGTATCTCGGGATTGATCAGCTCGATCACGTATTCGTCCTCGTCTTCCGCAACGTTCGTTTCGATGACGAGTACGGCTCTGCGCAAGACGCCGACCTGCGGTGCAGCGAGCCCCACGCCGTTTGCTTTTTCCAGCGTTTCCGCCATATCGTCCAGAAGCTGGTGAAGCCGTGCATTGAATTCCGTTACGGGACGGCAGGTCTTATAGAGCGCAGGCTCCTCCTGCGTCAGAATATTGCGCAGTGCCATATGGTTCTCCTTTTTCGTACGTAGTGTGCACTTAATCGGTGGGGTCGTTGTCCGCAAAAACGGAAACGCCCTTGAAGCGCTTGTCCGTGCTGCATTCGATCACGGTCTGGGCAAGCGCGTTTCGCACGGCACCGTCAGCCGTACAGCTGATGCGGATCCGATATCGGTACCGGTTGTTGACTTTAACGATGGCCAGCGGGGCCGGGCCCAGAAAGCAGACTTCCGCCCGATGGCCGAGGAGCTGCTCCAGACGCAGCCTGGCAAAGCGGCAGGTCCTTACGACCTGAGCTTCGTCCGTCCCTGAGGCGGTGATCGTCAGAATATCGCAAAACGGCGGCGTGTGCTGCAGCTCACGCAGCGACAGCTCCGAGCGGAAAAAAGCCTCATAATCCTGCTGCGCCGCCTGGCGGATCGTCTCGTTCTCCGGCGTAAAAGTTTGGATGACGGCACGGCCGGGCTTCTCCCCTCTGCCGCCTCTGCCGACGACCTGCGTGATCAGAGAAAAGGTGCGCTCTCCCGCGCGATAATCCCCGGCGTATAGGCTCTGATCGGCGGATATGACGCCGACGAGCGTCACGTTCTCAAAATTCAAGCCCTTGGTGACCATCTGCGTGCCGACCATGATCGGGATGTTTTCATTGCGAAAACGCTCGAACAGCAACTCGTGAGAGCCGGCCGGCGAAACGGTATCGGTATCCATGCGCAGGATCTCCGTCCCCGGAAAGAGCTCGTGCAGCTCTTCCTCGATCAACTGTGTTCCTGCGCCGATATGGTTCAGCGTGCCGCCGCAGTCCGGACACACCTCGCCGACGCGGGAGGTATATCCGCAGTAATGGCACATCAGTCGATCGTTGACACTGTGATAGGTCAGCGAAACGCTGCAGCGCGGGCATTTGTAAGTGTATCCGCACGCGCCGCAGGTGATCAGCTTGTGGGCGCCCCGGCGGTTGATGAACAGAATGCTCTGCTCCGCCCGCTCGATATTGGCCGCAAGCTCTTCCCGCAGAAGGCTGCTGATGTTTCCGCCGTTGCCGCGCCTGAGCTCTCGCTTCATGTCCACGATCCTGACTGCCGGCAGTTCCCCGTCGTTATACCGGTTTTCGAGCTTGAAGAAGGCGTAGCGGCCCGTCTGGGCGTGGTATCGGCTGACGATGTCCGGCGTCGCAGAGCCCAGCAGGAGCAGACAGCCCGCCTTGGCGCAGCGATACTTGGCGATATCGCGCGCATTGTAGCGCGGTGTGTTCTCCGATTTATAGGTCTCCTCCTGCTCCTCATCGATGATCAGGATTCCCAGATCCTGCACCGGCGCAAATACGGCGCTGCGCGTACCGATCACGAGCCTGGCCTTGCCGCTCTTCACGCGCTTCCATTCGTCGTAACGCTCCCCGGTCGACAGACTGCTGTGGAGCACGGCGACAGCGTCCCCAAAATGAGAGGAAAAGGTATGCAGCATCTGCGGCGTCAATGCGATCTCCGGTACGAGCAGGATCGCCGTTTTGTCCAGAGCGAGCTGCTGCCGGATGAGGTGCATATATACGCTCGTCTTCCCACTTCCGGTGACGCCAAAAAGCAAGGCAGCCCCGGCCTCCCCGGAGCATGCGAGCGCAGAAAGCCCTTGATATGCCGCAGCCTGTTCCTGGTTCAAAACAGGCAGCGGCTCGATCTCTTCGTTAAAGCCCTTCGGCCGTCTGTACGCTTCGCGCCGGTAGAGCTCGACCAGCCCCGCCGTGCAAAGCGCCTTGAGAGACGGCCGTCCCGCGCCGGTAAAGCGCAGCAGCTCCTGCGTCGGGAGCGTCTCGAAGCTGCACAGGAGCTCAAGCAGGTTTTGCTGTTGAGGTGCAGCTGGAGGTTGAGGAGGCACGCACAAAAGCCATTAAGGATGGCTACGAGCAGCGCAGGGCAGAGCTGGAGCTGCAACACAAAAAGGAGCTGGCACGCATTGATAAGGAGCAGC
>JAFUUR010000129.1 GCA_017477695.1 Oscillospiraceae bacterium
CCCAATGTGGCCGTTCAACCTCTCAGTCCGGCTACTGATCGCAGCCTTGGTAGGCCGTTACCCCACCAACTAGCTAATCAGACGTGAGCCCATCTTTCAGCGGATTGCTCCTTTGGTATCCAGATGATGCCATCCGGATACGTTATGCGGTATTAGCAGTCGTTTCCAACTGTTGTCCCCCTCTGAAAGGCAGGTTGCTCACGCATTACTCACCCGTCCGCCACTAAGTCAAAGGAAAGCTTCGACGAATCTCCGTTTTCCAGTGCTTCGTTCGACTTGCATGTGTTAGGCACGCCGCCAGCTTTCATCCTGAGCCAGGATCAAACTCTCAATAATCGTATCTTAAACCCTTTCGGGCTTAAAATCTAATCTTGATCGCTTTCTTAGCTCTCAAAAGAATCTTTTCGGAAGTCTTTCGACTCCCCGTTTCGAACCCTTTTCTGGTGCTTATTTTGCATAAGCTGTTCTTGCATTGTTCAATTTTCAAGGTGCACGCTCCGCCCCCGCCTTTCGGCGACAGCTCGATTATAGTAACACAGCGCATTGGCCTTGTCAAGAAAAATTTTCTCGATCCTGAAAAAATTTTTCTCTGCCCGACCTGCGGCCGGGCGCCTCTCTCACGGGCGCTTGGCTAATATAACACCGAATTTGTCGAATGTCAACAATTTTTTCGCGGAATTTTTATGGAATATTTTAGTAGTTCTCCGGCCACCAAATATTGCGTTTCCTTTGGGGAAGACTATACCACATGTATACGAACGAACAACAAACCCTGCCGCCGCCTCACCCACGGCGCACGCCGGAATACCCGGCGCCGGTCTCGGCGCAGGCGCTGCGCGAGCTCTTTGCCGCCTGCGCCGATTTTGAGACGCGGCAGATCGACTTCGGTCTGGACGGGAAGCTCTCGCTGCAGGTCTGCTGGCTGGACGGGCTCGTCTCCGGCGAGGCGGTGACGGAGGACGTGCTCCGCCCGCTGACGCAGAGCGTGCGCGCGGGCGGCGCGGACGACGAGGGCGCCTGCATCGAGCGCATCCTGCACGGCGCGGTCTACCGCTGCTCCGTCCATCTGCGCCGCGATCTGGACTCCCTGGTCGCCGATCTGACCCACGGACACTGCGCCGTCGTCTTTTCGCGCTCCCGCGCGGCGCTGACCTTCGAGCTGCGCGCGCGAGAGAGCCGCGCCGTCTCCGAGCCGACGCTGGAAAAATCCCTCAAAGGCGCCAAGGACTCCTTCGTGGAGACGCTGCGGATCAACACCTCGCTGGTGCGCAGGCGCGTCTGCACGCCGCGGCTGAAGCTCGCGGAGAGTACCGTGGGCCGCAAGACCCACACGCGCGTCGCCGTGCTGTTCGTGGAGGGCGTCGCCGCGCCGGAGATCGTGACAGAGCTCATCCGCCGGCTGAACGCCCTGGACGTGGACGCCCTGCTGGGCGTCGGCACGCTGGAGGAGGCCGTCGTGGACGCGCCGTTCTCGCCTTACCCGCAGCTGCTGCACACCGAGCGGCCGGACCGCTTCGCCATGCACCTGCTCGACGGCCGGGTCGGACTGCTGATCGACGGTCTGCCCCTGGGGCTGGTGCTGCCGGTGACCTTTGCGGAGTTCATGAAGGTCACCGGCGACGGCAGCGTCCACTTCACCGTGGCGACGCTGCTGACGCTGCTGCGCTATCTGGCGCTTTCGCTGAGCATGCTGCTGCCGGCCGTCTACACGGCGGTGGCGATGTACCACCAGGAGATGATCCCCACGCGGCTGCTGCTGTCCATCATCGAGGCCGAGCAGAGCGTGCCCTTTTCCACGGCGCTGGAGGTGCTGGGCATGCTGGCCGCGTTCAGCCTCCTGCAGGAGGCCGGCCTGCGCCTGCCCGATCCCATTGGCGACACGGTCTCCATCATCGGGGCGCTGATCGTGGGGCAGGCCGCGGTGGAGGCCCGGGTCGTCTCGCCGATCGCGATCATCGTGGTCGCCGTATCGGGCATCTGCTGCTACACGCTGCCGAGTCAGGACATGGGCTTTGCCGTGCGTCTGACGCGCCTGGGCCTGCTGCTGGCCGCGATCGCAGGCGGGCTCTTCGGCGTGGGCGTGGGCTGCTGCCTGCTGCTGCTCCACCTGGGAGACCTGGACAGCTTCGGCCGGAATTACACCGCGCCGCTCAGCGACGGACGGCCCTGGGGCGTGCTGCGGCTGCTGCTGCGCCCGCCCAGGGCCTGGGACAAGCTGCGCGATCCGCAACTGCGGACGCCGGACAGGAGGCACAGGCTATGAGGCGGGCGCTGTCGCTCCTCCTCTGCGTCGGCCTGCTCGCGGGCTGTCTCCCGCTCGGCGGCTGCGGCTCACTCTATTCGAATTACCGGGAGGTCGAACAGCTTCGCGTGATGCAGACGCTGGGTCTCGACGACGCGCCCGGCGGCGTGACCGTCACGCTGGCCGCGGCCGCGGATCCGGCTGGGGGCGCGCCGCCGTGCTTCAGTGCAGCGGGCGCCTCCGTCTCCGCGGCGATCGAGGCGGCGCGGCAGCGTTCCGTGGAGGAGGATCTTTTCACCGGGCACCTGAGGCAGGTGCTCGTCGGCGAAGCGGCGGCGCGCCGGAGCCTCGAGCCGATCCTCACCTTCATCTGCCGCTCGCCGGACGTGCGGCTGGATATGCCGCTGTTCATCCTCCGGGACTGCACGGCCCGGGAGGTCATGACCGAGGCTGGCAGCGGCGAGCGCGGCATCTCCGAGATCCTGCAGGCAGCGCACGGCCGGCTCGACGCACAGGCCGGCGGCCACGTCTTCACCGCAGGCGAGCTCCTGCGCAGCGTCGAACGCCGCGGCAGCGGGCTCGTATGCGCGCTGCGGTACGGGCCCGCCTCCGAAAGCGGCGGCGCGCCTGACGCCGGGGAGGGCGCCGCGTCCGGAGCGAACGCCGCCGAGCCGCCTTACACGACCGCCGCCTTCGGCGGCTACGCCGTCATCCGGGGCGGAGCGCTCTGCGAATTCCTCGACCCGGACGCGGCGCTGGGCGTGGACTTTCTGCTCAACACCGTCGGCATCCGGGAGCTCGTCGTGCGTGACCGCTTCGGCGCTCCGGTCACGCTGGAGATCGCCCGGGGCGGCACGCGCTTGCAGCCGCTGTGGAACGAAGACGGGAGCCTGCGCGGGATCGAGATCTACGCGAGCGTCACCGCCTCGCTGCTGGAGACCGGCGGCGCCCTCTCCGCCGTGGAGAGCGCGGACTATCTGACGGGGCAGCTCGAGGCCGCCGTATCCGACCGGATCGGCGCGGCGCTCTGGCTGGCCCGCACGCTGGAAACGGACTATCTGGGCCTGCGCGACCGGGTCGAGCAGGCGGCGCCGCTCAGGGCGCGCCGACTGGAGACGGATCTGGGCGCGCTGCTGCCCGCGCTGGAGCTGAGCATCGCCGTGCGGGGCGAGCTGAGCCACAGCCACGATCTGGAGGGGGGAGGTGCGCCGTCTTGACGAAGTATCCGTTCGATCGCCGGCAGCTC
>JAFUUR010000130.1 GCA_017477695.1 Oscillospiraceae bacterium
AGCTCGATCTGATCCTTCTTGAAGCCGGGCAGGTCCACGGACAACTCGTATCCGTCATCGTGTTCCTTGAGATCCGTCTTCATCAACCGGGCTGCGTGCTTGCCGTACAGCTTGTGATCCACGTCAGATTCAAAGCCTCTGAACGGGAAGTCAAACCAGTCGTCAAACAAACTCTCTCCAAAAATACTCGGCAACATAAGTCATACCTCCTTTGATATGCATTGCATTTCATGTTACCTGAGCAAGGGAAGGCTCCCCCGGCGGGGGGGCTGGAGGTCATCCATTCGATCTCTGTTCCTTTGTTCAATTATGATTATACCACCGGTTTTAGCACTGTCAAGCCGAGAGTGCTAAAATTCTGTGAACGGTCCGTGAAGTTTCATCGCGTATTTTGTTAATCCTTTATTTCCCAATCCGCGGCGCCGCTTCAGTCTGCAGGGCGCGCGGATCCCGCGAGCCGTTCGCGATGCCTCCGCGCTTACTGGATGCTCCAGTTTGCACTGGCCGCCTGCAGCTTGGTCATATGGCGGAACATGCCGTTCTCATCCGCAAGAAGTTCCTCCGGGCTGCCCATCTCGACGACCCTGCCGTCTGCCAGAACGACGATCTGATCCGCCGCCTCGACGGTGCGCATACGGTGCGCGATAACCAGGATCGTTTTCCCCTCCAGCAGCCGGGACAGCGCGCCCTGCACCTTCGTCTCGTTCTCCACGTCCAGAGAGGCCCTAGCCTCGTCGAGCAATATGATGGGTGCGTTTTTCAGCAGCGCGCGGGCGATCGAGATGCGCTGACGCTCACCGCCGGAGAGCTTCGCGCCGTTTTCTCCGATGGGCGTCGCGTATCCCTGCGGGAGCTTATCGACGAATTCATCGCAGTTCGCCGCCTTTGCCGCCGCCAGCACTTCCTCATCCGTCGCGCCGTGCTTTCCGAGGCGGATATTCTCCATGATCGTGTCGTCGAAGAGTACCACGTCCTGGAATACCATGGAGTAATCCGTCAGCAGCACCTCCGGATCCACGGAGCGGATATCCACACCGCCGACCTTGATGGTCCCCTCGTCGATATCCCAGAGGCGGGCCGCCAGTCTGGAGCAGGTGCTCTTACCGGAGCCGGAGGGACCGACCAGCGCTGTGACTTCGCCTTCCTTTGCAGTAAAGCTGACCCCGTGCAGCACCTCCTGGTCATCATAGGCGAAGCCCACGTTCTCAAAGACGATATCGTGGCCGTGGGGCTCAAAGCGTTCGCTGCCGACGGCTTGCTCAGCGTCGTAGATCTCCATCAGACGGTTTGCGGACACCTGTGATATGAACATCTCGGCGATCAGCGCAAGGGCCTGATCAAAAGGCGCGTAGACGCGGGTGATGACAAGCAGGAACATAAACAGCAGCATGAAGTCGATCTGCCCGGAGAGGATCAGCCTCGTTCCCACGAGGATGGTCGTCGCCACGCCGAGGCGCATGATCACGCTGGCCGCATTCACGAAAATGCCGTTCGAGAGCTCGCCTTTGATCATGGTTTTCTCGTGGTGATCGATCTTCTCGTTCAGCGCGTCCAGGAAGCGGCTCTCCTGATTTGTCGCCCGGATCTCACGGACGTTCTCGATGGTCTCCTGGATTCCGTCGGAAACCTGGAGCCCCGCCGCCTTTGTGATCTCGGAATTCCTCTTTGCCAGGCTCCTGCTGCCGAACAGCAGGGCGAAGGCCACGGGTACGCCCCATAAGCTCGCCAGCGCCAGCCGCCAGTCATACGCGAAGAGGCAGACGGCAATGATCCCGGTCGAAATATAAGAACCGTACAGATATCCGAGGCAGTGGGACCAGACGTGCTCCAGCCGATTCACGTCGCCCATGATCGTCTCCGTAAGATCCGCGAGGTCACGCTTGCCGAAGTAGCCCAGGGGCAGCGTGCGCAGGCGCTCGGCAAGACTGATGCGCGTGGCCTTCACTTCCCCGTAAACCAGGCCGTAGGTCGCCCGGTACTGCTGAAGATGTGTGATAAAAGACAGCAGCAAAAAGGCGAGCACCAGCAGCAGGTAGACCGCGGCCCCCGGCAGCTGCGCGCCGTCAGTCAAGGTATCCATGTAGCGCGCCATCATGAGATACAGGATCCCCATGCCGCCCATGACGACCAGATTCACGATCACGGTCCAGAAGGTGCCCTGCTTCGTATTCTTTATGCCTTGATCCGTGAGGGCATATTTCCGTTGAAAGCTTTTTCCGAACATCTTATTTACCCTCCTCTGACTGGATCCGCCATTTCACGGCCTGATTGTATTCCTTCCACATACGGGCGTAGAGCCCTTCCGAACGCAGCAGCTCTTCGTGCGTCCCCTGCTGCGCCACGCGTCCGGAGTCCAGAACGATGATCTGATCCGCGCCGACGACCGTGGACAGGCGGTGCGCGATCATGATCACCGTGCGGTCTTTTGTCAAGGCCGAAAAAGCTTTTTGGATCAGTGCTTCATTTTCCGGATCGGCAAAGGCGGTCGCCTCATCGAGCACCACGATCGGCGCGTTCTTGAGGATCGCACGAGCCAGAGCTACCCGCTGCTGCTCGCCGCCGGAGAGATACGTGCCCTCCGTGCCGATCATGGTATCCACCCCATCGGGCAGCTTCGCGATGATGTCATCGCACTGTGCCGCGGACAGTGCGGACAGCACCTCCTCGCGGGAGGCGTCCGGCCTGGCGGCCCGCACGTTTTCCAGGATACTGGCCTTGAACAGGTGCGTGTTCTGGAAAACGAAGGCCACCTGATCCATCAGCACATGGGGGTCCGTATCACGGACGTCCACGCCGCCCACTTCTACCGCGCCGGCACTGACGTCCCAAAAGCGCGGGATCAGGCTGGCCGCTGTGGTTTTTCCGCCGCCGGACGGTCCGACGAGCGCGACCGTCTGTCCCGGTTCCACGCGGAAGGATACGTGATCGAGCGCAAGCAATTCGGCCCCGGCATAGGTAAAGCTGACGTCTCTGAACGCCACGCTGTTGTCCTTCGGCGCTATGGGCCGGTCTGTGATCTCCATCGTCGGGGCGCTCATCACCTGGTTGATCCGCCCGAGTGCCGTTTGCGCCAGCATCATGCCGCTGGCTGCGAACATGATCCGGGCCAGCGCCGTCGAGACGATGGCTGAGAACACCGCGTAAAAGGCAAAGTTCGTGACGAAGCCTGCAAAGTCCCCGGACCGCAGCGCCCCTGGAGCCAGCAGCAGCGCCACCGGCACCAGGAAAATGAACGCGCCCTCCGTAAACGTCAGGTTGATCGCCTGCGGCACACGGCAGACATCCGCCTGATAGTGCTCCGCCTTGGCGCTGTATTCCTCAATGGCCTGCTTGAAGGCCCTGAAGGAATAGACCGTCTGCTGGAACACCTTCACGACGGGGATGCCGCGCACGTATTCGGTGCCGGCCTTGCTCATCACGTCCTGTGCCGCCTGGTACTCTGCCATCAGCTGCGCGTTCTTGCCGCCCATCATTGAGAACATCGCCAGCACGGAGATCACCGCCGCCAGCAGGCAGGCGGCGCCCATGCGCCAGTCGAACACGAACATCAGAACGATCATGGCGATCAGCATGGCGACGCTGCCCACGATATCGGCCAGATTGTGCGCGAGCAGCGTTTCCGTCTCGGAAGCGGCGCCGTCCAGGCGGTTGCGCAGCAGGCCGGAAGCGTTGGAATCAAAAAAACCGAGCGGCGCCTTCATCAGATGCGCCATACCCGCTTTGCGGATATTGGAGGCCGTTCGGAACGCCGCAAGATGCGTGCACATCAGTGCGCCGAAGTATACGACGATCCCGGCCACCGCAAAAGCGAAGGCCATCCAGCCGTACCGCGAAACGCCCGCGGCAAGCGCCCAGTCCGGAGCGACAGCGATCAGATCCCTCGCCACAAGCCAGATGCAGATATACGGCAGCATCCCCAGGATCATGGCAACTGCCGACAGTGCCAGTCCCGCAATGGTCAGTCTCTTGTAGCTCCCCGCGTAGTCGAGCAGAACTGCCAGATCACTTTGCTTCTTTTCTTTCATACGCACCCCTTCTTTCTTGATTTCGTTAGCTAACGAACGGTGGTTAAAGTTAACTAACCGCATTCATGCACATCGCCTATCTCCGCAGAGATAGGCGATGCCGTATGTAAGATCAAACGCCCAGCACTTGTTTCCAGCCGGGCAGGAAAAACGCCTCTACCGTTTCCAGGCACCGAAACGCGTCTTCCCGGGAGTATCCGTGCACGACCGGCTCAAACAGGGCCGTCGTATAGGCGCTCAGGAGCAGGTGGAGCTCCTGGGGATCGATCCTTCTCGGCGCATATCCTCGCTCATACAGCACCGGAAGGAATTCCAGCAGCAAGCTTTGATGCCGCTGCGTGAGATCGTGTAGGAAGCTCTCATAAGGCGAGCCCCGGGCTTTCGTCAGCAGCAGTCTGTATTCCTCCATGTTGGGGTAGATGAGATCCCGCATCATGTCGATCTCGGAATCCTTCCACAGATCGACTTCATTCGTTTCCACGCACCGAAGGCACCGGCTGATATGCGCCTCCAGCCAATCGTCGATCTTCTGCACGGAAGGCGACACGACCTCCCGGAACAGGTCGGCCTTGTCCCTGCAGTGGCGATAAAGACCTGCCGCCGTCATGCTACAGCGCTCCCCGATCCGGCGCATGGAGGCATTCTCAAAGCCGTATTCCATAAACTCTTCTCTCGCCGCAGCGAGCACTTTTTTGTGGCTGACTGTTTTATCCCGAGGCAACAGGACTCCTCCAAAAGGCAGTTAGTTTCATCTAACTATATGTTAACACAATTCGCTTACGTTGTCAAGTGCGTCGTTGGAGGCGCCGACGGGCGTCCGAGTCCCGGGATCCTTTCTTTTGGCTGATCGCTCTGCCTGGCGTCGCGTCGTTCGTCACTTATATCCCTTCCCCTGCGTAAATACCGGAGGCCAGTATGCCATCGGCTCCGCATCTATCTTCAGCTTGAAATCACAGTAGTCTCCGTCCTCAAAGCAGGTATGCTCCCGGAACAGCGGGACGCCGAAGGCGCCGAACATGACGTAGTCCAGATTGCACAGATAGGGCATATATTCCTCATATCCATGGCTCCTGGCAAAGTCGGACAGCGGGCAAACCAGGTTGTGATAGCTGAAATCGTACCCCTCTTCCGGCGGGATCATGGTCCTGGTCTCAAAGCTCCCGGGATACCTGGCCGCGTTGGCTGCGTTCTGCGCATCCTTCTTCTGAAACTTTTTGTTGAGGGTTTTGACATTGGTGTAGGACTTGTGCGCGATCGCCTTCACGATCCCCGGCATTCCGTTAAAACGGCGCTCGTAGGCCGTCACCATCAAGCGGCCGATCTCTTCCATGCCAACGCCGTATGCTCTCAGCACCTCTCCCATGGAGACGAAGCAATACGCGCAGGTCAGATTGCCCGTGCCGCTGACGTCATCCCCGCCGATATATGGGAAATCCTCCAGCATGTTTTTTTCATAGTGATCCCAGATCTCGGGAAAAAGCGCGGCGTAAGGCTTCCCGCTTGCCTCCTCCAGTTCGGCGGAGATCGGCTTCAGGAGACTGTGCATCGCCTTTCTCAGCTTCGGTGCTTTCTCCGCATAGTATTCGTGCATGGTGCGTTTCCCTCTCTTCCAAAAAGCATTTGCCTGTTTATCCCTGGTTATTCATGCATGATCACAGGCCTCCTGCGCGCTCTTTTACCGCGGCTCTTTCACCTGATCTCCCACGACCCAGTAGTCGCAGACAGGGTCGCCGTTTGCGAGCGTATGCTCCCGGTAGAGTCTGCCGTGCTGCAGCCGAAACATGATCTCGTCCGTGGCGCAGAGAGCCGGCATCAGCTCCGCGATCCCCTCGCGCCGACAGAATTCACAGATCGGGCAGCGGGTGAAATAGTAATAGCTCCCGTCACGGTGGGCGGTCTCGTCAAAGTTCACCACCCAGTTGACCGGATACCGTCCGCCCTGTTTTTTGTACCAGGCCTCGTACTTGCGCATATCCCGTTCCCATTTCTTCGGCGTCCGGTTGAGATCGGTCATACCGAAGACCGTGCGCATGAGCCTGCTTTCCAGCACGTCCGTCATGACCTCTGCCATTTCCGCCGGTGTGATCTCTTTCCCGCTCCCCAGCCAGGCCGCGGCGAACACGTAGGCAAAATAGGCGTTCATGGCCATGGGATTGCCGGGGCCCAGGTCATCCGCGCGGGAAAGCAGGCGCGCATATTCCGCCTTGCCCTGCGATATGGATCGCTCAGCGAGTTCTTTCCCGAACCGCTTTTCTATACTTTTTTTCATCATGGGCGCAAACAGCGCCCAGTAGATCCCGACGTATTTCAAGTCAAGTCCTCTCATTCCTCGTCTCTGCGCTTCGGCCTCCGCCGTTCATCCGGGGAGAAAGCGCTCCGCGCGCACCTCCGCGGGCCAGTACACACCCGGCGCTTGCGCAGGCTCACGTCTTATCCTTCAAGCCCTCCAAATACTGATAGAACTGCTCGTGCAGGCGGTGCATCTCCTCCGGCGCCTTCAGTGAATGCCGGTACATGAATCGATCGCCGAAGCGGCTTCGGTACACGTATCCAAGGACGAAGGCGATCAGCGGCGTCGGCAGCAGCAGGAATACGTGCATCTTGCCCGGCAGCAGCTTGATGCCGCAGTGCCTGAGGCTCTGGAAATTCTCTTTGATCCGCCGCGCCGTCCTTCGCATCAGGACGCTGTCGTTGCCTGCATGCTCCGGATCGTCAGCCTCGTAGTAGGCGTCGGCGATCGGGACGACCATGGCCAGATGGCAGATCTGCCAGGTGTGCATATCGCCAACGATCTGATACGGGACCCCCGCCTTTTTGAAGATCGCGGCGAGGTCCCTCTCTCTCCCGCCCAGTCTCCCGAAGGTCGTCGGCTGAACGAGGCGCGGTGTCAGCGCGGCGTCCAGCACGCTTCCGTCAAAGCCGCCGCCCGCGCCGGGAAAGGCCGGGAGGATCCTCCCTTGCCCACAGAGCGTCTCCCACACGTCGTATGGCTCAAGCGAGTTTGCCATGGTGACGATCGTGGGGCTGACGTTATCGCGCAGTTCCGTCAGCGCCGTGTGGATCTGATCCTCACGGACGGTCAGAAAGACGAAATCGTAGCGGTCGCCCGCGTCCAGGCGGTCGATCACGGTCACCTCCGCCTTATGGACGCCGTCCTTGTCTTTGTACGTAAGGCCGCCCGCTCTCAGATCTTTCAGCCGTCTCCCCCTCGCGTATACGGAAACGTCAAATCCCGCTTTGGAGAGCAGCGCCGCATAAAAGGAGCCGATCACACCGGCGCCATAAACCACGATCCTCATTTTTTTGACCTCTTTCTGTTGTATTTCCGCTTGCACGTGCGCCGGTCGGACGAGCTCCGACCGCGCTTTTACCGAAGGCTGAGGCTTTTCCATGGCTACCCGAGAGCCACGTCCAGCGCCATCATCAGCATGAAGCCGATCGCGAACAGCACGACGCCGATGTTGGAGTGCTCCCCTTCCGACATTTCGGGGATCAGCTCCTCCACTACGACATACAGCATGGCCCCTGCCGCAAAGGACAGCAGATAGGGCATGGCCGGGACGAGCCTTGCGGAGAGCAGGACCATCAGTGCCGTGCCGACCGGCTCCACCGCGCCGGAGAGCGTGCCGTAGAAAAACGCCCTCCCCTTGCTCGTTCCCTCAGCGTGCAGCGGCATGGAGATGATCGCGCCCTCGGGAAAGTTCTGGATCGCGATGCCGAGCGCAAGAGCCAGCGCGCCTCCGGAGCTGATCTCCGCAGTGCCCGACAGCAGCCCCGCATAGACGACGCCGACGGCCATCCCCTCCGGGATGTTGTGCAGCGTGACCGCCAACACCATCATGGTCGTTCTGGTCAGGCTGCTTCTCGGGCCCTCGGCCCTTTCCGCGTTCATATGCAGGTGCGGCGTGACGCTGTCCAGCAGCAGCAGGAAAGCCATTCCGATCCCGAAGCCGATCACGGCCGGCAGAAAGGCCAAGCGCCCCAGGCCGCCCGACTGCTCCATCGCCGGGATCAGCAGGCTCCAGATCGAAGCCGCCACCATGACGCCCGAGGCAAAGCCCGTCAGCGCGCGCTGTACGCGCCGTCCCAGCGTCCTTTTCATAAACAGCACACAGGCCGCGCCGCCCGTCGTTCCCACGAACGGGATCAGCAGGCCGGGTAAAAGATCTGCACGCATCGGTCTTTGTATCCCTCCATCAGCCGCGCCCGAATACGGGATACAAGGCCGCGGCCAGAAATGCCGCCAGGATGGGATTGCCAACGATCGTGACAGCCCATTTCAAGAGCAGCGTTTTCTTTGGAATATACGGCTTCAGGTCCTCCGTGCCCGGGATCGTCCAGGCCTTGGTGCGGCCGACCCAGTACCAGTCGATAAAGAAGCGGTCAAAGAGCCCCTCCGCCATGGCCAAGGCGAGGATCTGCCGGAAGGGCTGCCAAAAGCCCCTCGCTCCGTTGATCCCGTAGACCGCCCAAAGCACGAAAAGGATCATTACGATCAAGGTCGTCAGCTTGAAGGCTTTTTTGTTCGCGTCCAGCCGTTCACGCGTCACGAGTCCCATTTGAACGACTCTGTCCTGCACGTCCTTCTCGTAGAGGAAAGCAGCCTGCTCCACGCCATTGGCGATGGCCGCGACGCAGGGCACCAGCAGAATAAAGCACATGACGATGCACTCCAGGATCAATAACATCGAAAGCTCTCTCCCTCTTCAAGTTCTCTCGCCGTCCTTATATCCTTCCGATCCACGCGACGAGCCCGGCGACGATCGCCGCTCCCGCCAGCCAGATCACTGCCAGAACGCCGCGCTTTTTCAGGACCTGCGCCCAGGTCTGGACGTACGGCAAATCTTCACAGCCGGGCAGAAGCCAGAACCTGCTGTGCCCGACCCACAGCTTGTCGATCACGACGCCGTCGTAAACGTTCATGACCTCCAGAAAGAGCAGCGCCTGGCCATACGCCGTTTTGAAATCCCGCACGTGGTTCCAAAAAGCAACGATCAGAAGCAGCGCCGCCAGCATGACGAGATAGAACGCCGTCATAAAGCGCCTGCGTTTCCGGTTCATGGTATCTCTGTCCGTCAGACCGAGCTCGATCGCCCGAGCCTGTACGGGCTTCGGATAAAAGTACAGGCCGTCGACGGCGCCGCCTCTGACGGCGTACTTCACCATCGCGGTAAACAGTGCACAGTATAGGATCAGCTGCAAAACGGTAATCAAGGCGCTCACTCCTTATGCGGCATATCGTTTCCTATCGGTGTACGGCTCCGCGCCGTCGCGTTTCCGTTCACACCAGACCGCTTATTCTCTCTTCTTTCCCGACCAGCTTCATGGCGCACACCAGGTACAGCAGCAGCCAACCGAAGGATTCAAAGCCGGAATCCAGGCCCTCCGCGATCAGATTCATGCCCTGCCCCAGCAGCGCGACGATCACCGGATTGCAGATCATGGCGATCTTTTTGACCGGCAGCATCCCTTTTGCGATCATGCCGATCCAGGCGATCGCAACGAAAAGGTCACAGACGATAAAGCCCGCGGCCATCGGTACGGCGATGCTTTTCAGCACGCGAAGCGTCATGGCTATGGATGCGGCCTGGTCCCCGGTCGCCTCCATCCCCGCGTTGAACACCACGGGCAGCATGCAGATCCCAATGTGGATAAACGCAAAATACAGGATGCCGCTCCAGTTGGCGATCCTGAAAAGCTTATACAGCTTTGACTCTCCCAGCCCGAGCTTCTTTTCGCAGACGGCCAAAAGCTCCGTCGCTCCGACGGCAAAGAGCGGTACGCAGGCAAAGCCCAAAAGGGAAGAAAGGGCATATCGCCAGTCGGGGACTACGCTGGCGGTGATCCCCATGGCAGTTCCCGCGTCCGCGCTCATGGAGAAGGTTCCAAAGCCCAGCAGATAATCGCCGAGTATTGCAAGCACCATGGAAACGCAGCCCAGCAGGATTTTGCGTCTCGAAGTCCACGTTTTCATGCGTGATCCTCCCGAAACGCGATCCTTACGATGCGCATGTTCACGAGGCTGTCACAGAAGCGGATCATCAGCTTGTGGAACAGGCCCACGTCATGATAGATGTCCCGGTAACCGCGCATGTAGCTCTTTGCGCTGACTGAGGCAAAGCGCCCTTCCCAGCGCAGCAGTTCCTCCGGATCCTCCAGCGAGAAAAAGGCAGCCACGTCCGTGATCCCGGCCTCCTTGAGCCAGGTCTTCCGCATCATCTTTGCGCCGCGCGCGTTGCAGGAGTCGAATACCAGCACGCCGCCCGGGAAGCGTTCCGCCATGGTGCGAAACAGCCGTCTCACGTCTTCCGTCTTGAAGTAATAAAACACGCCGGCGGCAAAAAACACCGCGCCGTCTCCGGCGTCGATCCGATCCATCCACGCGTGATCGTTCAGATCGCAGGCCAGGTTCTCCTCCCGCTCTCCCGCCGGGAGCAGTTCGTTCCGTATCCGGATCACGTCGGGGAGATCCAGGTTATACCCTCTGCACAGGCCGTTATCCACCTTGGAAAAGGTGTCGTCCAGTCCGCAGCCCAGGTTGACCACGGCGGCGCGCGGATGCGCCTTCAGATAAGCCTCTGCCTCGCAGCGCAGATCGTATTGCCGCTGCGCCACTTCCAGTGCGCCGAACAGGCCGGCGGGAGACTCCATCTTCTTCCGCTTCTCTTCAAAATCATAGTCCAGCGCGTCACAGATCCGTTTCGCCTCAGGATCGGAAAACAGCTCCGGGAAGCGCTCCGAGCAGACCAGCCGTCCAAAGAGCGGGATGATCAGCGTTTCCTGCACCGTGTTCTTTTCAATGTGGATCTGTTTCATGCCTACACCTTCCTTTTATAGCCGCAGTCGCAGTACGGGCCGCCGGATGCCAGCGTGTGCTGCCGTACGAAAACGGTCGTACCGCCCGCCTCGCTCATGGTGTAGTCCAGACGGCACATGGCGGGGACGATCTCTGCGATATTCAATTCCTTCATCAGCGTGCAGATGCCGCAGCTGGAAAACCTCGCCTCGTACCCGCTTCCGTCGGGGTACGGGAGAAACTGCATGTTCCAGGAATAAGGATTGCGATCCGCAGCGCGCAGCTTTTCCGTGGCCTGCATGCCGGCAATGTCCTTCCGGCTGAATTTCCCCTTCCCGCCCATACGGCAGAAAGCGCGCATGGGGGCGGTCATCATCGCTTTGGCATAATACGCCGTCATCTGCTCCACGCCGGGCCTCGGCTCCATGTTCAGGTAAAAGGCCGCGAGCATGGCCGCGTTTACGATGTTCATTTTGAAGCGGTCCCCCTTTTCAAAAGCCGGGAGCCGCGCAATGATCTGCCTGTATTGCGGCAGCGCTCTCTTCTCCGTCTCCGCCGCCGCAGACCGCTCAAAGCCCAGGACCGTCACGAGGCTCTCCCGGAAGGACCGATGGAACAGCGCCCACATCCCCATGGGCATGCCCGCGTATGTCATACTTTCGCTCCTCACTTCACGCAGCAGAAGATGCCTTCCGCGTTGACGTTGTGCACCTCCGCCCGGGTATACAGCCCTTCGAGTCGGGCCTGCAGGCTCTCCTTCGTCTCAAAGGGAGGGGTAAAGAAGCCCTTGGGGACGTACATCTTCCGCACGAAAAAGTCCGTCCTGCCAAACGCCCCCGCGATATAAAAGCAGCCGCAGAAGACCCCGCCCGGCTTCAGCACCCGCCAGGTCTCCCGAAAGGCCGCGTCCTTGTCCGGGAAAGCGTGAAAGCCGTTCAAGGACAGGACGGCGTCGAAGCTCTCGTCCGCAAAGGGCAGCGATCCCACATCGCCCTGCGCAAAGGTCACGTTGGCGATCCCCAGGGCCTTTGCCCGCTTCTCCGCGTGCGCCATCATATCCGCCGAATAGTCCAGGCACGTGATCTCCGCGGCCGGCAGGCTTTTGTAAAGCGGCATGGTCAGCACGCCGGTGCCGACGGGCACCTCCAGCAGCTTGCCGGCGAAGCCCGCGGGGATGGGCGCGAGAGCGTCTTCGATCCATTTGGCCGCGAGCTCCTTGCCGAGTCCCCAGATCAGACTGTCCATCAGCTTTCCCAGCGGGGTGGAACGGGTAACGATCCCGTCGTACATCGTCCCGATCTTACCAAGCGTCTTATAGGACGCCCGGATTTCCTCGTTGCGCGTCACGTCATTTCCTCCCGACCAACAATTTGGAGCCGCCGAGCCCCAGCAGGATGGCTTCCGCCCTGCCCATAAAGAGGCCCCTCGTGGTGTCGATGAGCCGTACGTCCTCGCAGCCCTGCTCCTTCAAAAGCCGTACGAAAGCCGCCATGTCACCGTAGCGGGCTTCGCTCATCAGATCGTGGATGGCGAAGGTACCGCCCTTTTTCAGCACCCGCAGCGTCTCCATCAGGAGCTTCTGTTTGTCGTGTCCGACGATGTTGTGATAGACGTAGTTGCTGGTGACCGCGTCGAAGCTCTCATCCGCGAAGGGCAGCTTCACGGCGTTGCCGGGCACAAAACGGACGTTGGCAACGCCTTCGGCTTTGGCGTTCGTCTCGCAGACCCGCTGCGAGAATACAGTTTTGTATGCGCCGCTCCAGATGTCGCAGCCGACCAGATCCGCATCGGGATTGCGCTTTGCGCATGCGATCGTCAGCGCGCCGCTTCCGCAGCCCACGTCCAGACCGACGCCGCCGGCGGGAAGCGTCACGTACCCGGCGGTCCCCTCCACGATCTGTTTGGAGAGCTGTCTTCTGCCGTCATAGGAAAAGGCCCTGTGCGCGACGTGGCTGTATATCGCGAACGCTCCCGCTCCGACGGAGCCTGCCGTCAGCGCCGCGCCGATGAGTTTCCCTGCCGCGCAGTTTTCCTGGGAAGCTTTTCCGAGAACGACCGCGCCGGATACTCCCAGCGCGGCAGCGCCGGCCGCCGCGCCCACGACCATGCTTTTCGGCATCCAGTTGCCGTAATCCGGGGCTTTGCCGGCCTCAAAAGCGCCGGTATCCTGCCTGGCAAGCAGGCCCCTTCTCGCATTCTCTTCCGTATCGTCCGACTCCTCATAGCCGTCGTAGGGGGCCTTCGGATCGCTGTAGTGTCTGGTGAAGGGCCGGCAGATCTCCTCTCTGTGGGCAAAAGCGTAATCCAGATCGTCCGACCAGCCGGTATGCCCGGTGATGACCACGATCCGCCGATCCCTGGCCCGGATGTTCGCCTCCAGGCTTGCAAGAGACTGAACGGCCAACTCGTTGTCCTCAGCCAGCGTGCTGATGAAGCTGTAGCCGCCGTCGGCGCCGAACCAGATGGTGTCGCCGGTGAACAGGTAAGTGTCGTCGATCAGATACACCAGGTGTCCCCAGGTGTGCCCGGGGACCAGGATGCATTCGATCTTGATGTCGCCGATATGAAAAACTTCTCCGTCCCGGAGCAGTACCCTCCGATTATCCGTCTGCACCATGGGCAGCTTGTATAGCCCGTGGATGACCCGTCTTCGCGTTTCCCCGGTCAGATACCGGTTTTCGATCTCGCCGATATAGACCGTCGCATCCTTGAACAGCAGCTCGCTGTCCCGTTCCAGCGCGCCCACGTGATCCGTGTCCTGATGGGTGATCAGGATGTGCCGGATGGAGGCCGGGTCGATATCCAGCCAGCCCATCTTCTCCCGCAGGCGCTCATAGTTGTAGCCGGCGTCTATCATGATGGTCGTGCCGTTTTTCGTGTAGAAAAAGATATTGGCGATCCACTCCCGCACACACGCGACGTGCTCATCGATCCAGCCTGTGTTCAAGGGCTTGAAGATCGCCCTGCCCCGGAACATGACGCTCATGGATCTCTTCTGATCCTCGGAATCTTTTCTCGCCATTGCTTCTCAATCCTTTCCTGCAAAACGCATGACTTCCTCGCAGAACCTCTCCGGGAACATCAGCACCAGCTCCGCGTGGGCCAGTCCCTTGAACTCGCGGGCAACGGTCTGCGGGTATATCCTTTGGGTGTACGCCAGATTATTCTCGCGTGCCTTCTTTTCCTCCTCGCCGTACCAGTATTCGATCTTCGCAGGCACGGCCGGGACCGGGTCCGGCATGGAATAATTGTTGGCGGACCAGAAAACGTTATAGATCGTCCGGGGCGAAAAATGATGCTTCTCGAACTCGAAGATCCTGCGGTAATGCTCCTCGGGATCCTCGCCTTTCGGCGTCCATCGCTCCGGCGGGGCCGCCAGCTTCATGAAGGTCATGGACTTTGTTCCAAGCATCATCGTGATCCAATCCCAGACGGAGATCAGCCGGCAGACAAGGCGCGGATAGGGATAGGGCGTGATCCCGGCGTCGATGATCGCTTTCTCGACGGGGATATCCTCCGTCGCCAGAAAGCGGATCGCACTGGCGCCGCCCATGGAGACGCCGTACAAAACGTCCACGCGCTGGACCTGCTTCCTGCGCAGATAAGCGGCGGCGTCCCGTACGTACTTTTCAACGGAGATGAATTCCGTCCCCTGCTCGTCGTGCCCATCCGCAACGAAGAGATAGACGTGATAGTTCCTGGCCACGGCCTCGGCAGACGCCGTGAACACCCAGCCCGGCTCAGCGGCGCACTGAAACATAACGAAGGTCTTTTCGTTCTTCTCGCCGTATTCACATACCTTCATAACGCAGTATTCTCCTTTACCTTCCGCACCATCAGCTCCCAGCCCTCCCTGGCCTCCCTGCATACGGGAAAGACCGGGTAGCAGTGGAACATCCCCTCGCCGACGATGAGCTCATAGTCCGCGCCGTAGTTTTGCATGGCCGCCTCAAAAGACGGCGCGCACGCGAACAACGTCTCATCCGAACCGTAAATGAAGGTCACGCGCGGGCAGTTGGAGAAGTTCCCCTTCTGCAGCCAGATCATGTAGTCCGGAACACTGTCGTCACCGTGCTTCATGATATCCACCGCGCTCTTCATGTACGACGCCGGGATCGCCACGTCTTTCTGATCCAGCTCCAGCATCCGCTGCCACTCTTCCTCCGTCTCCACGCAGGTTCCGGGAGAGATCGCCATGATATACCCAGGCATGGGCGTGTCCGGCGCGCTCTCATTGATGTAGGGCACCATTCCCAACGCCAGGTTGCCGCCGGAGGACGTCCCCAGGACGGAGACGTTCCCGGGCGTATACCCTCGCAGCATTTCCAGGTACGTCGCGTGGATCATCTCGTAGGCCTTCGTCAGCGGCCAGTCCGTGCAGAGCGGATAATACGGCACGTACAGATCGAGCCCGGTCTCCTTCGCAAAGCGCAGGGCTTTTTTGATAGAGGCGGGACGCGGCGCGCTGATCATTCCTCCCCCGATGATAAACAGATTTGCCTTCTGCGCGCCGCCCTTGTGCTTCATCGTCACGACCGGGCAGCCGCAGACGTTGATCCGGTCGATCTCGAATTCCGGATCGTGAAGCTCCGGGATCCTGTTTTTGGCGTTGGCCTTGCGCCGGTTGTCCAGCAGCTCTTCCGTGCTCATGCCCCAGCGCTTTTTCAAGCCGCTTGCCCGCACAAGGGCTTTCAGTATTTCATATCGAGCAGACATTTTGCGTTCTCCCTCCCGAATTCCCGCTCTGCCGCTCCTCGTGGTCTGGGCAGGCCGTATTTCGCGGCCTGCGCTCAAGCAGGGCGTTCTCCGCCTCAAAAGTTAGATTTCTCTAACTATAGGATAGCACACTTTTCCGCAAAGCGCCATACTTTTCTCATTATTTCCTTCGGTTTTTCAGCGGCCGTGCACGCTCGGCGCTGCGCAGCCGCCCGCTTCGGCGGATCCACAAGCGCCAAGCATGCGGCCCGGACGACCGGAGCGGTCCAGCCGACTGCTCACGCAGACAAAAGGCGCAGCGTATGGCGGGCAATGAACGAGGGCGGGAGCCGCAGCTCCCGCCCTCGTTCTTATCGACATCCGTAAACCGCCCATACCCGGATCGGCTTCGCAGTGAACAACACTTCTCAGCATGCATGCTTCGGAAAAGCAAGTATGCATTTCCGCCAAGAAAGCAACGATAACTGCCGCCGCCTCAGTACCGCAAAAACAGCATGCCCGCTATGATCGCGCCGATGCATCCGAAACTGCCGGCCCAGTCGGCCCACCGGACCTTGGGCACAGCGTAATAGCTGCGGGGCGCTTCGCCGCAGAACCCCTTGGACTCCATTGCCATGGCCACGCTCTCCGACCAGCGCACGCTGTTGACGAGCATGGTAAAGATCGGCTTGAGGGACAGGGCCCCGGCATGGACGCCGCGGACGGCAAAAGCCGTGCGGACACTGCGGAATTCCCGGATCATCCCGGGCATGAGGTGAAAAGCCGCCAGGATGCCGTAAGCAAATTTGGGCGACAGGCGGCATTGGTGCATGAGGCTGCTGATAAAATACTCGCCATCGGTGGACAGGGCAAACAGGATGCCCAGGCCCGCATAGGCCAGCAGCCGGGTAGCCAACTGCAAGGCGGAATACAGGTTCTGCGACATGGCCGCCCGTACCGCGTAAGGAACGGCGGAGATGCTGCTTAGCTGTGAATCCGTGATGCTGCTCCCCCGGCTGTAATACAGCCCCATCACGAACAGGCCGAAGGCCGCCACCGCCGCCGGGATCAGGATAGCCCCGATCTGCCGGGGCCGGGCATCCGAGCAGAACAGCAGCAGAAGCAGCGAGATCCCAAAGACCAGCAGATTCAGGCTCACCAGATACTGAAAGGAAAGCAGGATCACACTGATCAGAATGGTGCCCGCCTTTAAAGAGGGATTCCATCGTTCCAGCTTCATAGGCACAGCTCCTCCGGCGCCCGCTCCACAAGCTTTTGCCCGCAGAGCTCATAGATGCGATCGGCCCAAACCGCTGCCAAAGCCCGGTCGTGCGTGATGAAGATCACGGTGAGGCCCTCATCCTCTATTTTCTGCCGGAGCTGCTGCATGACGGCGCGGGACGAGCGGTCATCCTGTCCATAGGTGGGCTCATCCAGCAGCAGGAGCTTCTGCCCTCCCGCCAGCACCGACAGGACCGCCAGGCGGCGCTGCTGCCCCTGACTGAGCATATAGGGCGAATACTTGCGGTAGCGCCCCAGTTGATAGCTCTCCAGCAGTT
Source organism: Oscillospiraceae bacterium (assembly GCA_017477695.1). Lineage (GTDB taxonomy): Bacteria > Bacillota > Clostridia > Oscillospirales > Oscillospiraceae > Limivicinus. The sequence goes on from JAFUUR010000130.1 coordinate 17,076, forward strand.
GATCCGCCCGCTGCCTGCAGGCCTCCTCCGGCATCTGCCGATCCCAGACCCGCAGACTGGCGCAGATCTCCTCCTCTACGTTCTGGGTGATAAACTGGTTGGACGGATTTTGAAACACGATCCCCATCTGCTGATACAGCTCCCTGGGGCGCAGGCGGCTCAAGTCCCGCCCGTTGAGCAGGATGGTCCCCGTATAGGGGTACTGCTTGAGAGCGGCGAGGAAGGTGGTGGTCTTCCCGCTGCCGCTTGGTCCCAGCACCGCCGTCATGCAGCCCCGGGGGAAGTCCGCACTGGCCTGTCGGAGCAGGAAGGGCTCGTCCGGCTCCGGCTTCCTGCTCCATTTTTTCTTCACCGTCTGGCCCCGGCGGATGCTCACGTCCCGGAAGGAAAGCACCGGATCCCCGGCCGGGCGCGGCGGGTACAGGCGCTCCGGCGCCTGTGGATAAAACAGGCCCTGCTCCTGGAAAACCGGGCGGTACGCCGCCAGGTTTTCACGGCAAATGCCCCGGGCCGCCACGCGCCCGCCCTCGCCCAGAAGGATGATCTCATCTGCCGCATCCAGCCAGAGATCCGCCTGGTGGTCGATGGCGATCACGGTCCTGCCCTCCTGCTTCATCCGGAGCAGCAGCTCCAGGATCTCCCGCGCCGCGCTGCGGTCGATATTGGCAAAGCACTCGTCCAGCAGGACGCAGCGACTCTCCATCACGTAGAGGCAGGCCAGCGCCGCCTTTTGTTTTTCGCCGCCGGACAGGCTGTGCAGGCGGCGGTCCAGCAGCTCGCTGACACCCAGCCGCTCCGCCGCGCAGGCGATCTTTTCATCCATCTGCTCCGGCGGCACGCAGATGTTTTCCATGCAAAACTGCATTTCCTTGCGCAGAGTGTTCATGCAAAACTGCAGATCCGGATTTTGGAACATCAGCGTCAGATAGGCGGCCCTCTGCTGTTGATTCAGCTCCTTCAAGGGCCGTCCGAACAGGCGGATATCTCCGGATTCCAGAAAGCCTCCGTTTTCCGGGTACAGCCCGGCCGCTACCGCGGCCAACGTGCTTTTCCCGCAACCGCTGCTGCCCATCAGAACCGTTATTCCACCCGCTTCGATCTCCAGCGAAACGTGATCCAGGATGTTTCGCTTCCCTTTCTCCTGGAAGCGAAAGACCAGATCCTCCAACTGCAGCGCCTTCTCCCTCTGCATGGCTCAGTCCTCTAAGTCCTCCGACACGTCCCCGGCCACAGCATAGCCCTTCAGCACGCCGGCCTTCGCCAGACCGTCGGCCAGGATGGGCGTCACGATCCCGCAGAAGATGATGGCGCTGATGATGCGCACCACCATCATGATGGCCAGCACCGGGACCGCGATCTGGTTATAGCCGCTGATGAACAGGTTGTAGATCATAGTGACCACCGAGCAGACAACAGCCGCCTCGATCATGGTGGCCCGGTCGTACTTTTTATAGCCCTTGAGGGCGATAATCAATTCGAAGCCCAGCCCCTGTACCAGGCCGGAGAGGATGATGATTGGCCCAAAGTAATTGCCGTACAGGCACTCCAGAACGGCTGCCAGCAACTCCGCGATCAGGCCCGTTCCGGGCTTGCGCATGACGTAGATGCCAAAGGCGGCGGCCATGAAGTAGATGCCGTAGAAGGGCTCGTAGCCCAGAGACGCCATGCCGACCGGCGTCAGCAGACCGTAGAAAATGCCGCCGATATATGTGCAGCCCAGGTAGATCACACCAAACAGCACCGCGCTGATGGCGATCAGCAATACGTCCTTCAGTTTCCAGCTGTTTCCCATAATCTCACTCCTCCACAGTAGGGCTGTTGCAGTTCATCGTAAAGTGCAGCACATAGTGATGAACCTTCTCCGAGTTTTCCATCAGCTCACACACCGCCTCCAGATACCGGAACACATCCTGTACGTCGCCCTCGATCCGGGTCGCATAATGGATAGTCTTGGGCTGCAGGCCGGAGTCCTCCGCCATGTACCAGACCCGTGCGATCTCGTCGATATACGACGCGTCGCCCATGGGGTACAGGGCCAGCTTGCAGTGCACGGGGAAGTGCTTGCCTTCCAGGCTCTTGGCGTTGGGCGCTTCGCCCTCCCGGTCCAGCTGGCTGTCGCCGGCGATGTCACCGGGGCAGCCCTTGGAGAACTGGCCCTCCAGCGCCATGTGCACGCCCTCCCGGTAGGCGTTGATAAACAGGGCCTTTACCGCATCTGCCACATAAGGCAGCTTGCCGCGGTAGACCGTGGACAGCGCGTCGGTCTCGCTCCAGACGGCGGAGGTGTCGGTTTGCTCCAGGGCGCCCAGGATGATGTCAATAAAGCCGTCCGTCATGGGGTAGAGGGTAAAGCGGCAGCCCGAGATCGGCAAGCTGGTCCCCCGGCCCGCCCAGGGCAGATCCGGCCTGTTGCAGCCGGTGCAGACATTGGATTCCATACGAGAGATCTCCTTTCCAGTAATAACAAAACGAAAAAGGATCCTTTCCCGATTGGAAAGCATCCCCGCATATACCGCAGGCCGCACGGCCCCGGCGATATCCTTAGAATTGCTTCCCTACGCTGGCATTATCCAGATCAGGTTGAAGGGTTAGGCCATCGCCTTCTCAGCTCTGCAGAGCTCCCCTAGAATTCTAATCCTTTTCCTTAATTTGTTTATTTCATGATACGCCCGTCCAAGGCGGATGTCAAGCCCGTCGGCGGAGTTTTTTGCCAGATACTGCCTCCCCCCGGTGCAGGCAGTCATATCCTGTTCGTATCGTGCCGCGGGTGCATTGGAAGGACCGACCGGCTGCGCCCGCTGCCGGTCGCTCTGCCGGCGAGCGTGCGCCCCTCTCCCCTTTTCTCCACATATCAAAACGCCCGGGCTCATATATATGGAGCAAAGAGAGTGCAGGGAGTGGTGTGAGTGCGTACCGATATCGACCGACGGGCCTGTGACCTGGCCGTCTACATCATTGAAAACAAAGCCACCGTCCGCGCCGCAGCCGCCCGCTTCGGCGTATCCAAAAGCACCGTACATAAGGATCTCACGGAGCGGCTCAAGCGCGTGAACCCGGGGCTCTACCGCCAGGTGCGGCAGCTTCTGGATCTGAACAAGGCCGAGCGGCACATCCGCGGCGGCCTCGCCACGAGGCGCAAATACAAGGGAGAATAGAAAACGCGTGCAGGCCGGCCTGCACGCGTTTTCATTTGTCGCCGCTCAGAGGAAGCGGTCCATATACTGGAAGTACTCGGTCAGACGCGCGTTCCACTTCTGCCGGCCGGCGGCAATATCCGCGCGCAGCTCCTCGTAATTGTTCTGGAACTCCTGGCGCAGGCGGCGCTCCGCCTCCTTGCGCTGGCTGCGCAGCTCCATGGCCGCGGCCATACCGTGGAAAAAGTCGTCCGAGAGCCTGTCGTGCTCGGGATAGAGCCCGCGCCTGAAGTTGTCGATCACATCGAAATAGCGCGCGTAGGCATTGCTGACCGCGCTCTCCCAGGAGATATAGATCGTGCGCTGCGCGCACTCGCCCACGCGGCGCATCGCCTCGCGCTGATCCAGCAGGGTCACGAGGGCCGCCGCCATGGACTGCGCGTTCTCCTCGATGAGGAAGCCGTTTTCCCCGTCTGTCACGTCCTCCGCGGCGCAGCTTCCCACGACGAGCATGCTCGCCAGGCCGCAGGCCGCCGCCTCGCGCACGACGAGGCCGTTGGTATCAAAGGTGGAGGGAAACAGAAACAGATCCGCCCGGCAATACCAGGCGCGGATGCGGTTGCGGTCGCGGATCGGCTCGGAGAAAAGTGCCTTGCCATCCAGTCCGAGCGAATGTGCGTAGGCCATGACCTCATCCTTGTCGTTGCCCGCACCGACGAAGACCATTCGGAAATCCCTTCCCTGCCGGTCGAGCTCGGCGAGCGCGTCGAGGATGATACGCAGCCCCTTGTACCACATCATACGCCCCACGAACAGGAACACCGGCAGGCCCTCCGGCAGGTCGAAACCCTCCGTCACCTCGTCGACCAGCGCCTGCTCCACGCGTCCCTGCGGAAAATCCACGCCGTTGGGCATCACGCGGTAATCACCCGTGTAGCCGAGCTTGCGCAGGTTGTCCCCCGCGCCGCGGCTGACGGTCCAGACCTCGTCGCAGGCGGAGATGTTCTCCACGAGCAGACGCGCGGCCTCCTCCTGCAGGCGCTTGCTGCGCACGGCGTTGGCGATATCGATATCGAACTTGGTGTGGTAGGTGAATACCACCGGCACGCGGATGCGGTCGCGCAGGGCGCGGGCCAGCATGGTGGAGGTGATAGGGCAATGGCTGTGGATGATATCGAAGCCAGCCTCCTCCGCCTTGCGCAGGAGCTCCGGCGAGAAGGGCATCCCGGCGCGGTAGCCGACCAGCTTCGTCGTGTCGACGCTGGGATAGCGCAGCACGGGAAAGGCGAAGGCGCCGTCGTCCGCATCGGGGTAATAGGGTGTGATGACCGTGGCGCGGCCGTACGAACGGGTGATGACGTCCGCGTAATTGGTGACGGCGTTGGCCACGCCGTCGATGGCGGGCGGGAACGAGTCGTTTATGAGGCACACGTTGAGCTGATCCATGGCTGACCTCCGTATCATTTTGCGTATGATGTAGTTTACCACAGCTTCGGGCAAAAGGAAAGAGAAAGCTGCCGCCCGGGATATGAAACAGGCCCGCCGGAGCTCCGGCGGGCCTGTCGTTTTGCAATGGCGTTACTTTACGCTCACCTTGACGCTGAGCGTTGCGTTGGGCGTCGCGGTCCGGTTCCCCTCCAGGAACACCTGCAGCTTCACCGTCTTGCTGCCCTTCGTCAGCGTGATCGCGTCCCCGTTGAACTTCACCGCGTATGCGCCGCCGCCGAGCTCGACCAGGTCGAAGTACGGCGTCTTGCTCTTGTCCGCAGGCGAGACCAGCTTCACCTCCCGAATCGCGAGCGCCGCGTCTGTCGGGGTCAGCGTCACCTCGCCGCGGCTGAAGCGGTCGGTCTTCAGGAGCGTCACGGCCTTCGTGCTCTGCCCGAGCTTTGCCTTCCCCTGCACGACCTTCAGCGTGACTGCCTTGGAAGTCGCACCTCTGACCGTCGCCTGCACGCTGTACTTGTCCGCGTGCGATACCGCCGCGCCGGACTTCTGTGTGATCACGTAGGCTCCGTCCTTGACCTGCACGTCAAAGAGCTCCGTCGCGGGGACCGCGACCTTTTTCTTTGTCGCGCCGTCGTAGGTCTTGGTGACGGTGAGGTCCCCCGCCGCCAGCTCGTACCGATACAGGTTCGTCATGGTGGGCTTCACCGTGACGGCCGTGCCGGGGCGCAGCACGTCGATGCTGCCGCCGGCCGTGAGCTTGACGGTCGGCGCCGGCGTCTTGGCCGAATTCTGAACTTTGAAAGATATTTCACCTACCGCTGGCCTAGAACCGCCATAGTTCGCTGATACGGTAGCGGTATAGGTACCCGTGAGGAAAACGCCCCTTGCTGCCGTCAGCGTAATTACATTTCCGATCACATTGATATTGAACTGTGTTGCCAGATTCATACCTGTGTTATTCGTTGTATTCAATATCCGCTGCACCGTATAAGTTGCAACATCTTTGTTGAGATTTACAGCTGTAGCTGTAATAACTACTGGGCTCCCCGTGACTGACAGATCCATGACCTTGGCTGTCTTGGAAAGCGCTAGTTTGAGCGTTGGCTCCTTTCCATATGCCAGGGTTTTGACAACGAAACTGCTCTCCTTGCCCATTACAGACAGGTATACTGTGTAAGTGTGTGCGGTGTTGTCGATATGCGGTGCACTGACAGTTACGAGTCCGCTGTCAATGGTCACGCTCAGCACGGTGTTATTAGAATAGGTGCGCAGACTTGCACCTTTGCCTTCCGTAATACGGCTGACCACCACATCCTCCTCTGCAAACAGGGCAGGCTTGAGGCTGTACGATGTGCTCGCCTTATCAAGTGTTCCGGGGTTGAGTGTCAGCGTCTTCGTCTTGAAAGTGATCGCAGGCGCGGTGCTCTTTGCGGACACCGTGACCGCCACGCTGCGCTCCACGCACCAGCCCTCCGGGACCACCAGCAGGTTCAGCGTCGTCTTCCCCTGCTTGGCCTCCGGCGCGCCGATATACGTAACAGAGCGATCCTCCTCGTCAAAGCGCAGCCAAGCGGGTTGGGTCTTGGCTGGATTGAGTCGAGCGGACAGGACCGTGCCGCCGGTGAAAACAAGATTCTGCACATCCAAATACCGGGTATAGCTGTTGAGGACGGCGGCCTTGGCCTTGATCGTCGGCAGCGTCTTCTTGACCGTGAGCTTCAGCTTCGCAGCGGTCGTGAACTCCCTGCCGTCCACGGTCACGATGATGGCCGAGCTGTAGCTCTTGGCCGTGCTCAGCGCACCGTTGATCGCGCCCGCTGTGGGTACGATCTCGAGCGTGCGGTCGTCCACGACGCGCAGCGTAAAGCGCGCCGCCGTATTCGAATCGGCAAAATAGGCAGAATCTATCGCCACACCGTTGTTATCCTCCGGCTCCGGCATGGGAAGGATCGTGGGCTGAGCGGCGTTCGCCGTGACGTTGTTCTGCGCGAGCTCCGGGAGCACCTGGATCTGGCTGTACTCGGTCTTGTACAGTTCTGTCGCTGCAGATGTAGTCACGAGTCGCACACTGGTAACTATCCTCGACTGCGCATATCTGACTATGTCAACACGGCAGCGGACATAGCACGTGTTCCCTTCACCATCGCTTATCGTAGCCAAAACATAATTCGTGCCTGCTTTGGCTCCTGCCGTAACATTTCCGCTTTGATCGATGGTGATCAGCGGTGCCTCAGTCTGCGTACTATTATGGTTCTCTACGCTCCATGTCACGGTTAGAATCTCGTCATCCTTGATGCCAACAATGTGCAGTTGAACACTCTCTCCGCTGGTCAACATCAGATAATCTCTATCGAGAGAGAATACCCGGCCACTGACAGTTCCCTTCAATGCATCGTATGCCGCCTCTGCAGCCTCAAGAATACTGAGCTTCGTGACAAGTGCCTTTTGTCCGCTAGTCAACGCCTCATATGCTTCGCGCGCCGCTGCGATTGCTTCGCCGCTTGTCACCGTGACCTCGCCAATCATCTCGATCAGGCTGTCGACAGCATCCGCTTTGACTTGCTGCTGCTCCCGAAGCGTTCTTTCTGCAGATTCCAGTTCTGCAAGTTTTGTGACCAGTGCCTTCTGCGTGTCGTTCAAGGCATCATACGCTTCTCGTATTGCGGCAATCGTTTCTTCACTTTCCAGTGTAACCTCGCCGATCGCCTCGATCCGAGCATCGATCTCAGTTGCGGCAATGATGTCCTCGGCGAAGATGATCATTGCATTTTTCAGTGGTTCATTGTCATATTGAATGCTGATGCCGTTCCATTGCGTCCTTGTGCCGTTAAAATATACGACGCTCAGAGACGTGCATTCAGAAAATGCGGAGCCCTCGACACGTTTCAATGTTGACGGAAGTGTCACGCTCGATAACTTGCTGCAGTTTCCAAAAGCGCCCAGTCCAATGCTTGTTACACCTTCAGGGAGTACTATGCTCTCCAATTCGCTGCAGCCGGAAAACACCCAGTTGCCTATCTGCGTCAAGCTCCCTGTGAATACAACACTTTTCAAACCGCTGCAATTACGGAAGGCGCTGCTGCCGACACTTGTCAAGTTCTCAGGAAGCGTTATGCTCGTCAGATTTGTGCAGCCACCGAACGCATAGTTGCCGAGAGTCGTTACAGCAGCAGGAAGCTCGATATTCTCCAAGCTGGTGCACCCTTGGAAGGCGTATGTACCAATGCTTGAAACTGTTTCCGGAAGCTCTAAGTAACAGAGATTGCTGCATGAAGCAAAAGTATAATTGCCGATTTCTGTAAGATTAGCTGGAAGCCGTATTTCATTTAAGCTCCGGCAGTATTGAAATGCTTTTTCCCCAATGGCGGTTATACTGTCCGGTAAACAAACCGTTTCCGGGCCACTTATATAAGCCAGAAAACTGTCGCCCAGTTGAGTAACACTTCCAGAAAGCACAAGCTTTGTTGAATCTCGTACGATCGTATATAAGGGAGAGGATGTCGTAATCTGCCCGAGGAAACCGACACAATCAATCGTCACTTGGCCTTCTTTGTCTTTATACCAATATATGCCGGTATCCGTTTTCCCGCACGTATAAAAAGTAATCGTTTCTTGGCCTGCCAGATCAAAGCATTGCACTTTGATATTCTCATTTTTGTTGTAGTCTACGGAGATCCACTGAGAGATCTTCCCGCTGTACTCGATCGTCGCTGTCACAGGGATTGCATTACTTCCGATTATCTGAATAGTGGTTGGAAGCTTGATCTGTTCCAGCTTAATGCATGCCAGAAAGGCTTGTGCTTCAATCTGCGTTACGCCTTCCGGGATCACGACAGCTTTTAGTACATTACTGGTAAATGCGCGACTACCTATGGAAACCAGTGTACTGGGAAATGATACTGACTGGATCTTCGAAGACATCGTACAGGCACTTGCAGCGATTTCTGTGATACCTTCTTCAAAAACGATCTGAGTAACTTCAGATGAATTCCATGGACTGATGAGGGAAGAGTCGGAAGGAACCGTACCATTGCCGCAAAAATGCAGAATATTTCCGTATTCCCAATACCAAAGGACTTCTCCCGTTGAGTAGCATCTGCCTGCTTTAATAAAAGCAACGCTGTTCTCTCCCGCTGCATCGAGGCAATGGACTGTTATGCCTTCAAAGTACATTTTAGAAGCGGGCATACTGCTGCTCCATTGCATGATGGTACCGTCATAGTAAATATCGCTGAGAGTCTGGCATCCAGAAAACATAGAAACTGATATGTTCTGCGCAGTCGCCGGTAAACTTACGCTCACCAGGTTTTCACAATTCTGGAAAGCGTTTGCATCTATCTGTGTTACGCCGGATCGCACTATCGCTTTTTTGACGTCCGATTTTTGCCAAGGATAGCTGCTGACACTTCCTTGTCCCTCAATGGTCAAAGTGCCGTCTTTAGCCAAAGACCACGATACGCCGTCACCACATTCACCGGAATCGGTTAATTCGTTGCCCGTTGACACGGGACGGATACTCATAACGGCGGCAAATTCTTCCTCCGCTTCCTCATTATCTTCCGTCTCTGGGAAGTTTTCACCAGGCTTTTCTGTTTCACCTTGCCCAGCATCTTTTCCAGGCTGTTGGGGATCAGGATTCTCCTCGCCCGGTTCGTCTGCCAGTTCCGGCAGGGCAGGCACGGGTTCTTCCGCCGCTTCCCCGGCCTCGCTCTGCGCCGGCTCTTCGTCAGGCAGCAGCTCGTCCTCCGCCGCAAGCGCCTGCACCGGCAGCATCGATGCAAACATCAGCACGCAGAGCAGCATAGCCAAAAGACGTTTCCCCGCTTTCATTGTTTGACCCTCCTTTAATAAAAAAGGCGCACAGCCGGAGCTGTACGCCGAAAAATACACCGCTCCTCTTGTTGCGACGCAAGTTCTTATCCACAAAACAAGGATACGAAAACGGAGGATGTATTTTTGCCGGAGGGCAAAAACATATCCTTGTTTGTGAACGATATGAACTTACGTCGCAGTTTCATTCTAACATAGTGCATGTCGGAACGCAAGTGGCCGCGGCTCTTGATGGCAAAAAAAGACAGAACGCTTTCGCGCTCTGTCTTTTCGGTTATGCGTTTGCGGTTCAGGCCTTCGCGGCTTCCATGCCGGCGAAGAGGGCCGCCTTGTTGCCCTCGAGGAACTTCATCTTCTTCTCGCCGAGCTCGAGCTTGATCGCTTCGATCATCATGTCGGTCTCAACGCCGTCGACGTCCGCGCCCATCATGGAGCCCAGGATCGCAACGTTGGCGCCCTTGGGGTTCTTGACTTCCTCGGCGATCTTGTTGGCGTCGCAGTAGACCACACGGATATCGTCACGCACGGCCTTGCGGTCGATGATGGAGCTGTTGATGACCAGCAGTCCGCCCGGCTTCACCTTCGGCTCGAACTTGTCCAGAGAGGGCAGGTTCATGGCGACGATCACGTCCGCCTGATCGACCAGGGGAGAGCCGACTTCCTCGTCGCTCACGGTGACGGAGCAGTTGGCGGTGCCGCCGCGCATCTCGGGGCCGTAAGAGGGCAGCCAGGAGACGTGCTTGCCGGCCAGCATGTTGGCCATGGCGACGAATTTACCGATCAGCAGCATGCCCTGGCCGCCGAAACCGGCAAAAATGTACTGTTTCATCATGATTATTCAGCCCCCTTATCTTTCTTCACGCCCAGAGGATAGTAAGGGATCATGTTCTCTTCCAGCCAAGTCATAGCCTCCACCGGGCTCAGGCCCCAGTTGGTGGGGCAGGTGGACAGGACTTCGATCAGGCAGAATCCCTTGCCCTCGAGCTGATACTGGAACGCCTTCTTGATCGCTTTCTTGGTCTTGATGATGTTGGCATTGTTGTTGCACGCGCAGCGCTCGATGTAGTAGGAGCCGGGGATGGTGGAGAGCATCTCGGCGATACGGATCGGCGCGCCGCACCAGGCCTCGTCACGCCCGTAGGGAGAGGTGGTGGTCTTCTGGCCGACCAGCGTGGTCGGGGCCATCTGGCCGCCAGTCATACCGTAAATGGCGTTGTTGACGAAGATGGTGACGAACTTCTCGCCGCGGTGCGCGGCGTGTACGATCTCCGCGGTGCCGATGGAGGCCAGGTCGCAGTCGCCCTGGTAGGTGAAGAATATGGTGTTGGGTCTGGCGCGCTTGGCGCCGGTGGCGACTGCGGGGGCGCGGCCGTGGGCGGCCTCGTACATATCGCAGTTGAAGTAGTCATACGCGAAGACGGAACAGCCGACGGGCGCGACGCCCATCACGTTGCCGGCTTCCAGCTTGCCCTCCTGGACCAGCTCGTCGATGGACTCGGCCACCAGACGGTGGATGATGCCGTGGTTGCAGCCGGGGCAATAGTGGAACTGCTTGTCGGTCAGCAGTTTGGTTCTCTCAAATACGACAGACATTTACTTGCCCTCCTTCATCTTGAGGATCTCGTTCTTGATCTCATCCGTGGTCGGGAACTCGCTGCCATAGTGGCCGAAGAACCGGATCGGCTTCGCGCCTTCCAGGCCGAGCTTCACGTCCTCGAGCATCTGGCCTTCGTTGACCTCAACGTCCAGCACGCCCTTGACCTGCTCGCGGCAGATGGTCTCGCGCATCGCGTCGTACGGGTAGGGCCATACGGAGATGGGACGGAACAGGCCGACCTTGACGCCCTGCTCGCGCAGCTCGTCGATCGCGGTCTTGGCGATACGGGCGACCGTGCCGAAAGCGGTGATGATGTACTCGGCGTCCTCGGTCTTGTAGTTCTCCCACATCTGCTCGTTGGCGCGCGCCTCTGCGTAGATGGCCTGCAGGTGCTCGTTGTGGATGGACAGAGACTCGGTGTCGATATAAATGGAGTTGATGACGCCGCGCTTCGCGGGGTCGTCGCCGGGTTTCCAGCCGGTGCAGGCCCAGGGCTTCTTCTCGGGATCGACCTTGTAGTCGACCATCTCGGGCATCTCGACAGGCTCCATCATCTGGGCAATGATGCCGTCGGCCAGGAAGAGGACGGGCATGCGATACTTCTCCGCCTTCTCAAAGGCGAACATCATGATGTCGATCGCTTCCTGCACGGAGGAGGGAGCGTAGGTCAGCAGATGGTAGTCGCCGTTGCCGCCGCCCTTGACGCCCTGCATATAGTCGCCCTGGGAGGCCTGGATGTTGCCGAGGCCGGGGCCGCCGCGCATGACGTTGAGGATGACGCAGGGAAGCTGCGCGCCCGCGCAGTAGGAGATGCCCTCCTGCTTGAGGCTGACGCCGGGGCTGGAAGAAGAGGTGATCACGCGCGCGCCGGTACCGGCAGCGCCGTACACCATGTTGATCGCCGCGACCTCGCTCTCGGCCTGGAGGAAGCAGCCTCCGACCTCGGGCATACGGGCGGACATGTATTCGGGGATCTCAGTCTGCGGGGTGATCGGATAGCCAAAGAAGAAACGCGCGCCGGCACGAATCGCAGCCTCCGCGATCGCTTCGCTACCCTTCATAAGAGTCAGTGCCATGATTGATTCCTCCTTATCTTTCTACCCGGATCGCCACGTCGGGGCAGGTCCGTGCACAGGATGCGCAGGCGATGCACGCCTCCGGAACGGCTACCTCCGCGGGGTGATAGCCCTTTGCGTTGAGCTTGGTCTTGGAAAGGGCGAGTACGTCTTTCGGACATGCTCTGACGCACAAGCCGCAGCCCTTGCAGACAAGCTCATTGATTGTCACCTTTGCCATGATTCTACCTCTTTTCTGTTATGATTTTCTTGTTGCCTATTTAAACCGCTCCTGCGGGGTCTCACAGATATTCGAGCTGCTGGGGCCGCTTCTCGGCCAGGCTGTTGATCCAGCTGTTCCAGTCGCGCCGCATGTAGATATCGATCGGCAGGGGCTGGCCGATATACTTCGGGTCGTGCCCCTCGGCGAGGAACTGCTCGAGCAGCGCCGTCCTGCCGGCGGTGTACTTCACCGGAACGCCCGTGCGCTCCGACACCTCGCGGATGATCTCATACCCGTCGCGCAGCTCGTCCGGTCCGGTCATCTCGGCAAGGTTGGTGTTGTTGATCATGCCGGTGATCTTCAGGCGGGAATGGATCTCCATCTCCTCCTGCAGATGCATGATCTTCTCCACCGTGCCGGCCAGCGGCCTGCGGATGTTGACGACATTCAGCACCTCGAGCGCGCCCGGCTCCAGCTCCATAAAGTCCTGATGGTAACGGCCGAGGGCCGTGGCGCCGGTCGAATCGCCGCCCACGTCGAAGATGACGGTGTCCCAGTCCATCGCGAAAGCGGACGCGACCTCCGCCGGGAGAGACAGCGTCTCGATGCCGGAATTGGCAAAGTTGGGCGAGACGAGGCGGATCTCCTTCATGCGGGTCATGTTCCCGCGCTCCGTCAGACGGAAGTAGGTATTGACCATGTCCAAGTCGAGCAGCTCCGTGCGCTCGCCGCGCTCCGCCGCCTTGAAGGCGAAGTTCAGCGCCAGCTCGCTCTTGCCGCTGCCATAGTTGCCGATCAGTACGTAAACTTTCTTCATAAGCCCGCCTCACGTTCAAAATCAATTAAGCCCATTCTTTACCGCTTACCATTTTATCATCGCATTTACAGTCAGTCAATGAACAATATGCATATATTTTCTTTTTGTTTGGCAGCAAAATGACGATGAAATAAAAATTGTGAATTCAAATCAGTGCACAATTATGAGAATTATCACAATTCTGCTTCCCTTCCTTGCAGGCGCCGCCGCACGCGGAACGGCAGCCCGCAAAACGGGCTGCCGTTTGATCCGTTCTATTCCGTGAAACGCTCCGCGGAAGCGACGAGCAGCGTCGCCTCGTTGTCCGCCACGCTCGCGACGCCGTCTCCCACGCGGATGCGGAGCGTCTCTCCGCTCTCCAGCGTGCAGCGCACGATCCCCCGCTCCACCGCACACAGCAGCGGCGCGTGCTGCGCCAGCACGCCGAGGGACCCAAAGGGCGTCGGCAGGTTTACATAACTTACCTCTCCCTCGAAGGCCGTGGCCTCTGCCGTGACCACGCTGAGCCGAAACAGCTTCTCCATACGGGCCTCCTCAATAGCTGCCGCGCTTGGCGATCACCTCGTCGATGCCGCCGCACATCAGGAAGGCCTGCTCCGGCAGGTCGTCCACGTCGCCGCTCAGGATGGCCTGGAAGCCCTTGATCGTCTCCTGCAGCGGCACGTACTTGCCCTCCATGCCGGTAAAGTTCTCCGCCACATGGAAGGGCTGCGACAGAAAACGCTGGATGCGCCGCGCACGGTTGACCGTGGCCCGGTCCTCCGCCCCCAGCTCGTCCATGCCGAGGACGGCGATGATGTCCTGCAGCTGCCGGTATTTCTCCAACACGGCCTGCACGGCGCGCGCCGTCTCGTAATGCTCCCTGCCGAGCGTGCCCGGCTCGAGGATGCGCGAGGTCGATTCCAGCGGATCCACCGCGGGGTAGATGCCCAGCTCCGCGATGGAGCGCGAGAGCACCGTGGTCGCGTCCAGATGGGCGAAGGCCGTCGCCGGAGCCGGGTCGGTCAGGTCGTCGGCCGGGACGTAGATCGCCTGCACCGAGGTGACGGAGCCGCTGCGTGTCGACGTGATGCGCTCCTGCAGGTCGCCCATCTCGGTGGCCAGCGTCGGCTGGTAGCCGACGGCGGAGGGCATGCGCCCCAGCAGCGCCGAGACCTCGGAGCCTGCCTGGGTGAAGCGGAAGATGTTGTCGATAAACAGCAGCACGTCCTGCCCGCCCGCGTCGCGGAAGTTTTCCGCGATGGTAAGGCCCGACAGCGGCACGCGCAGGCGGGCGCCGGGCGGCTCGTTCATCTGGCCGAAGACCAGTGCCGTCTTGTCGATGACGCCGGACTCGTTCATTTCGTTCCAGAGGTCGTTGCCCTCGCGGCTGCGCTCTCCCACCCCGGCGAACACGGAATAGCCGCCGTGCTCATAGGCGATGTTGCGGATCAGCTCCATGATGAGCACCGTCTTGCCCACGCCGGCGCCGCCGAACAGGCCGATCTTGCCGCCGCGGGAGTAGGGCGCCAGCAGATCCACCACCTTGATACCAGTCTCCAGCAGCTCAGTGGCGGGCAGGATCTCGGTAAAGCCCGGCGCCTTGCGATGGATGGGCAGACGCCGCTCCGCAAGGACGGGGCCTTTGCCGTCGATCGGCTCGCCCACGACGTTGAACATGCGCCCGAGCGTCGCCTCGCCGACCGGCATGGTGATGGGCGCGCCGGTGTCCCGCGCCTCGCAGCCGCGGGAGATCCCGTCCGTGGAGGACAGGGCGATGCAGCGCACGTCGCCTCCGCCCACCTGCTGCACGACCTCCAGGATCACCTTGCGGCCGTCCAGCGCGATCTCTATGGCGTTATACAGCTCCGGCAGGGCGCCCTCCGGGAAGTGGATATCCACTACCGGGCCGATCACGCGTTTTACTATGGCGTTTTCCATGCTCGTTCCTCCTGTAGAGGTCAAAGGTCTCGTTTTACGGCGCGCCTGCGCCGTCCCGCCGCAGAGCCGCCGCGCCGCCAACGATCTCGGAGATTTCCGTCGTGATGGCGCTCTGGCGGGCGTGGTTGAGCTCCAGCGTCAACTCGCCGATCAGCTCCTCCGTGTTGTCCGCCGCGGCGGTCATGGCCGTCATGCGGGCGGAGTGCTCGCCCGTGCGGGCCTCCAGCAGCACGGAGTGGACCGTGTTCTGCAGATAAAGGCCCAGGAGCTTTTCCAGCAGCGCGTCGCGGTCCGGCTCGAAGAGGTATTCCCGCGCGCCGCCCGTGCCCTCCTCGAGAGGGATCGGCAGCAGGCGCTTCTCGCCGGGCGTCTGCTGCAGGACGGAGCGGTACTGCTGATAGACCAGCCGGATCTCATCCGCCCGCCCGCTCAGGTACAGCTCGCGCAGAAAGGCCGCGAGCTCCGCGGCCTCGGCGGAGGTCGGCGTGTCGCTGATCTCGAAGCTGCGCTCCACGCGCAGTCCCGTGCCGGGCAGCAGATCCCTGCCCCAGCGGCCGCAGACCACGAGGAAACAGTCCCGCCCATCCGCTCGGGCAAGCTCCTCGACGTAGCGCAGCAGCGCGTGGTTATAGGTGCCGCACAGCCCGCGGTTGCCGACGACGAGCACCCAGCACACCGTTTTGACCGCCGGATGCGGCAGCAGAAGCGGATCGTGCGGATCCGGCACGGCCACGCTGACCTCCGAGAGGACGGCGGCGCAGCGCGCGGCAAAGTCGCGCTGGGCGTTGAAGCTCGCCTGCGTGCGGCGCAGCTTGGCCGCTGCGACCATTTTCATGGATTTAGTGATCTGCCGCGTGCTTTCGACGCTTTTGATCCGCGTGCGAATCTTGCGCAGATTTGCCATTTCATCACTTCCTTGCTGTCTCCGGCCGGGGCCTTCGGCACGTCAGCCGGAGCGGCTCGCGCCCTTCGGCGCGCTCACGTGAAGCTCTCTTTGAAATCCCGGATCAAGCCGCGCAGCCTGTCGAGCTGCCCGGCGTTCAGCTTGCCGTTGGAGAGGATATATGCACGCAGCTCGGGCCAGCGGGCGCCGACGTAGGCCAGCAGCTCCTTCTCGAAGCGGCCGATCTCCTTGAGCTCCACCGAATCGGCAAAGCCCTCGTTGACCGCGAAGATAGCGACCACCTGGTCGGACGCATCCATAGGGGCGTACTGTCCCTGCTTGAGCAGCTCCGTCATCCGGTCGCCCCGGTGGAACGTCGCCTGCGTGGTCTTGTCCAGGTCGGAGCCGAACTGCGCGAAGGCCGCCAGCTCCCTGTACTGGGCCAGGTCCATGCGCAGCCGCCCGGCCACCTGCTTCATCGCGGCAAGCTGGGCCGAGCCGCCGACACGCGACACCGAGAGCCCCACGTTGACCGCCGGGCGGACGCCGGAGTTGAACAGATCCGTCTCCAGGAAGATCTGCCCGTCGGTGATGGAGATCACATTCGTCGGGATGTAGGCGGAGATATCGCCCGCCTGCGTTTCGATGATGGGCAAAGCCGTCATGCTCCCCCCGCCGGCCGCCTCACTGAGACGGGCCGCGCGCTCGAGCAGACGCGAATGGAGATAGAACACGTCGCCCGGATAGGCCTCGCGCCCGGGTGGGCGATGCAGCAGCAGCGAGATCTCGCGGTAGGCCACCGCCTGCTTGGACAGATCGTCGTAGACGATCAGCACGTCCCTGCCCTTATACATGAAGTACTCGCCCATGGCAGCGCCCGCGTAGGGCGCGATATACAGCATGGGCGCGGACTCCGAGGCGCTGGCGCAGACTACGATGGTATAGTCCATCGCGCCGTGCTGGCGCAGCTTCTCGACTACGCCCGCCACCGTAGACTCCTTCTGGCCGATGGCGACGTAGATGCAGATCATGTCCTTGCCCTTCTGGTTGATGATGGCGTCGAGGGCGATGGCGGTCTTGCCCGTCTGCCTGTCGCCGATGATCAGCTCGCGCTGTCCGCGGCCGATGGGCACCAACGCGTCGATGGCTTTGATGCCGGTCTGCATCGGGACGGATACGCCCTTTCGGTCGATCACGCCCGGCGCAGGGCTCTCGATGGCGCGGGAATGCAGGGCGTGCAGCTCGCCTCCCCCGTCGATGGGATCGCCCAGCGCGTCCACCACACGGCCGATCAGCTCCTCGCCCACGGGCACCTCGATGATGCGCCCCGTGCGGCGGACCTTCTGGCCCTCCTGCACGCGGTCGTAGCTGCCGAGCATGACGACGCCGGCGTTGCCCTTCTAAAGGTCCATGACCATGCCGCGCACGCCGTACTCGAACTCGATCAGCTCGCCCGCCATGGCGTCGGATACTCCGGAGACGCGGCAGATCCCGTCCGACACGCTGATGACCGTGCCGGTCTGGTACACGTCCGGGTCGCGGCTCACGGCGCTGAGCTCCGCCCGCAGGGCGTCGAGCAGCGCCCGGTCGGCGTTGTCCGCCCCGGCCACGCGCTGCTGCGCGCGTGCGAGCAGGCCGGAAACGCTCCCGTCGTACACGGTGTCGCCCACCTTCAGGCGCGCGCCGCCGATCAGGCTCTCGTCCGTGAGCGTATCCACGCGCACCTGTCCGTCTTCGGCCTGCGCGCCGGCGGCCGTGAGCGCTCTGAGCACGGCCGCGCGGATGCGCCCTGCGCTGCGCTCGTCCGGATCGGACGCCGTGCGCAGTTCGACCGCCATGCTGCCCTGCTCCCGGAAGGCGGCAAGATCGCCCTTCGTGATGCGCAGCTCGCTCTCCGCACGGCGGATCAGCTTCTCCGTCAGCGCCTCGCGGGCCTGCGCGTATTCCGGCTGCGCAATCAGCGCCGCCGCCGCGGCCGTGATCTCCCCGGCCGCCTGTCGGTTGATCTCACTGCGCGCCGCGCGGCGCAGCAGCGTTTTTTCCTTCTCGGTCTCCCCGGCGATCAGCGCCGCCGTGCGTGCGTCCTCTTCGGCCGCGCTGCGGTCGCCCGCCTCCGCCGCCGCCTTCGCGGCGTCAAGGATCTCCGCGCGCTCC
>JAFUUR010000131.1 GCA_017477695.1 Oscillospiraceae bacterium
TCATGGGCCAGCGCGGGCGCGCCGTCTCGCCGTTCTCGCGGGCGGCCTTCTGGAAGCCGCGGATGCTCTCGATGCACGCGTCCAGCACGTCGGCCATCCTGCGGTGCATCTCGGCGGGGTCGCTGCCCTCGACGAAGTAGGGCTGCCAGCCGCAGCCGAGGAAGAACTGCTCCAGCTCCTCGTGCGGGATACGCGCGAGCACCGTGGGGTTCGCGATCTTATAGCCGTTGAGGTGCAGGATGGGCAGCACCGCGCCGTCCGTCGCCGGGGAGAGGATCTTGTTGAGCTGCCACGAGGTGGCCAGGGGTCCCGTTTCCGCCTCGCCGTCGCCCACCACGCAGGCCACGATCAGATCAGGGTTGTCCGTCACGGCGCCGAAGGAATGGGCCAGGCTGTAGCCCAGCTCGCCGCCCTCGTTGATGGAGCCCGGCGTCTCGGGCGCCACGTGCGAGGGGATGCCGCCGGGGAAGGAGAAGCGCTTGAAGAGCCGCTGCATGCCTTCTCTGTCGCGGCTGATATCCGGGTAGACCTCCTGGTAGCTGCCGTCCAACCAGTCCTGCGCCACCATGGCGTTGCCGCCGTGGCCCGGCCCGGAGACGTAGACCATATCCAGATCGTACGCCTTGATGACACGGTTGAGATGCGTGTAGATGAAGTTCTGGCCGGGGCAGGTCCCCCAATGGCCTACGATCTTTTTCTTGATGTGCGCTGCCGTGAGCGGCTCCTCGAGCAGAGGATTGTCCAGCAGATAGAGCTGGCAGGCCGTGAGATAGTTGGCCGCGCGCCAATACTTGTCGATCGACCGGAGCTCCGCCTCCGTGGCGGGGACGCGTACGAACTGTGACATGGTGATACCTCCCTTGGTTTTCGTGCTGCATGAGCCTTGCTTTTTGATTATACCCGTTTGAGGAAATGTTTTCAAGTTTCTTTCCGTGCGCGGCAGAAGAACGGGGAGCCCGCCCGAAGGCGGTCTCCCCGTTGAATGTGCTCCCTTTTTACTGTCGCGCCTGGCGCTTGCGCTGCTGCACGTAGTCGAACCACGCGAGGAATTCCGGTCCAAGCCGTTCCACGAGCGCGCGGGCCTCCTCCGGCCGCGCGGCCGAAAGATACAGGCACTGCTGCGCGAGCTGATACCGCCTCGCCACGCTGAAGCGCGCCAGCTCCTCGTCCGTATAATGTCCGAGTGCGGCGAGCTGCTGCTGGGCGCGGAAGAAGCGCACGAAGGCCTCCGCCGTGTCGCGCCCGACGATGGGCGCCAGCAGAGAGAAGTCGTTGCCCGTCGCGTCCAGCGCGCGGGAGACCATCTCCCAGCGGCGCGGGTCCGCGTGCCCCTCCGTGCCGGTGTAGGGAGTGCGCAGGTACAGGTCGTTGTTGGCCAAAAACTCCATCACGTAGGGATTGATGCGGCTGCGCACGGCCCAGGGCATCCAGTTTTCCACGGTGGTGCGGATATAGATATGCGCAAAGCGGCCGAAGAGCGGCTCCGCCAGGTCGTGCGCCGCGCTGGATTCGCTCCGGTCGTTGCCGGCGGCGACGATGCGCGCGTTCTCCGGCAGGGGCCAGCGGTTGTTCACGACGCGCTCGAGCACGATCTTGAAGATGACAGACTGCGTCTGCTTGGTGGCGTTGGTCAGCTCGTCGAAAAAGAGGAGATGCAGCTTACCGTCTTCACACAGGCGCTCCAGCTTCACGAGCCAGACGGGCTTCACGTCGACGATCTCGTTGTGCGCCTCGTTGTAGATGGCGCGGCCGTTGATGGTCTCGGGCGTCTCGTTGACGAGCTCGATATCCAGCGCCTGCGGATCGATCTGGCGGACGCGGTCGCTCTTGCCGTCGCCCGAAAGTCCGTGCAGAAAGACGGGGATATCCGCCTCGGCGTAGGCGCGGATGAGGCTCAGCTCGTCCCGCTGTTCATAGCGGTAGGGCGCGTCGCCCGGCAGCTCCTCCGTCTCGTCCGGTGCGAGCTCAGAGAGGAAGGCCTGCGCGAGATAGGCCTCCGCCTGCGCGCGGTCGAGCCCGGCGAAGAGCGCCCGGCAGCAGACCAGCAGGGCGTTGGCCGCGTCGTAGAACCAGCGGACGGGCCGCAGCTCCAGGAACACCCTCTCCCCTTCGCTCACGCAGGTCCCGTCGGAGAGCTGCGCGAAGCCCGCGGCGTAGCTGCGCTCCGCCGTCAGACAGACCACCTGCTTGGCGCCGAGCTGATAGACCGGGACGCTCTCGCCCGCGATCGTATAGCGCTTGCCCGTCTCGCGCAGCGTCCCCTGTGCGAGCGCGCCCGCCGCCATGTCCCGCAGCGTCACGTCCAGCACCGTCGTGGGATAGACGCCGTACTCCACCGTGGTGAGCGTCCCGTCCCGGCGGGGGCGCTGCAGCAGCGCCTCATCCCCCTGCTCGAGCAGGATCGCCGGGCGCACCGCGCACACGGCGCACTCCCCGCTGCGGCCGAAGCGATCCACGCAGCCGCCGTCGGACAGATAGTAATTGACGCCCCCGGCGGCGTCGACCAAAAAGCCGTCGTCGTCCGCGGTGAGCAGCGCCAGATCCGTCGCCGGCGCGGCCGCGCCCACGCTCTCGAAGAGCGTCAGCCCGCGGGCGGCGAACACCTGCTCAGGTGATAAGAAACTCGATCTCATGCTTTTCCTTCTCCTCTTTCGGTTTTACGTAGAGCACCCGGCCGCCCTTGGGGCTGATCGGGGATGAACTGTACACGACCCACACCGCGTCGCAGCGCTGCGACGGCATTTCGGCATAGCCGTCGGTGAAGATGATCTGGTTCTCCGCGTCGCCGCTGAACGCGCTGATCGCGGCGTTGAAGTTCGTCCCGCCCGAGCCGCGCAGCTCGAGCCGGTCGATATCCTCCTCGGAGCGGATCTCCTGGAAGCCGTAGAACTGCGTGTCGAAGCAGCCGACGCGCACCACCGCGTCCTGCAGCAGGGCCTTGACGCCGCGCACGAAGGCGCGCAGCAGCTCCTCGGCCACGGAGGCGCTGGTGTCGAGCAGGATCTCCGCCCGCGCCACGGGATAGGGCCGGAAATCGTAGCCCAGCACGCCGTGCCGGATGGTCTCGCCGGGGAACCAGTCAAAGTCGAGATCCATCGTCGGCTCGAGCATCTCCCGCAGGCCCGCCACCGCGGCGGCCAGCCCCGGATCCTCGATCTGCCGGGCACGCGCCTGCGTCTTGTCGCCCGCGCTCTGGTCGAGCTCGTCGGGCCGGACGTCCTCCGTCTCCTCGGTCTCGGCGTCCTCCCGGTCGGGATCCTCCTCCGGCCTGGGCGCCTCGGCGAGCAGCAGCTCGTAGAGCGCCTCGGCGCTCAGCGTCTCCGCCTCCGGGCGCAGATAGCTGTCCTCCGGGAGGGTGAAGCCGTCCGCGCGCAGCATGGCGTTGACCACGGCGTCGCTCGCGCGGCGCCAGAGCGCCTTGTCCTTTCCGGCGCCGCGCTGATCGTGCGCAAGCTGGACGTGCAGCATCTGCTGCGCGACGAGGAAGGTCTGCGCCGCGGGGGTATAGTATTTCATGCGGCGGGCGTTGTAGTAGATGGTGCGCCCGTCGTTGTCGGCCGGCTCGAGCGTCGGCGCCTCGCGGAAAGCCACCGTGCTCAGCAGCGGCGCCCACTGCGGATAGCGCTCCGCCAGTTCCTGCCGTATCGCGTTGAGATCCATGCTCGTTCCTCTCCTGTCATTCTTTGACATTATAGCCGAAGCCGCGCCGCCGCGCAAGAGACACTTGCCCGTTCGCGCGCATTTCCGGTATATTGACTTCCCCGATTTGAAATGCTAAGATGATGCAAACTTGCATCGGCAGCGCGCGTTTGCGGCGCGCGGCCGGAAGGAGGACTTATGCTGGCCGACAACATCCGCAGGAACGAGGACGGGACGCTGTCCTTCGCGGGGCACAGCGTCCCCGCGCTCGCGCAGCACTACGGCACGCCGCTGTACCTCATGGACGAGCGGCGCATCCGCCAAAACTGCCGCATGTATCTGGACGCTTTCCGGGAGAATTTCGGCGACGCGGCGCTGCCGCTCTATGCGGGCAAGGCCGCCGCCTTTCTGCAGATCTACCGCATCGTCGGCGAGGAGGGCATGGGCGTGGACGCCGTCTCCCCCGGCGAGATCCACACCGCGCTGCGCGCGGGCTTTCCCGCGGAGAAGATCTTTTTCCACGGCGATGGGAAGACCGACGCGGACATCGCCTACGGCGTATCGCAGCGGGTGGGCTGGTTCGTGGTGGACAACGAGGGCGAGCTGCTGCAGCTCGACGCCGAGGCTGCGCGGCAGGGCGTTGTGCAGAAGGTGCTGCTGCGCATCACGCCGGGCATCGACCCGCACACCTACCGCGAGATCAGCACCGGCACGGTCGACGTCAAGTTCGGCGTCGCGCTCGAGACCGGGCAGGCCTTCGCCTTCGTGCAGAAGGCGCTGACGCTGCGGAACCTGGACGTGTGCGGGCTGCACTGTCACGTCGGCTCCGAGGTCTTCGACGAGTCCGTCTTTGAGGACACCATCGATATCATGGTGGGCTTCATGGAGGAGCTGCACCGCAGGCTGGGCTACGTCACGCGGATGCTGAACGTCGGCGGCGGCTACGGCGTGCGATACCTCGCCACCGACAAGCATGTGGACATCCCCGCGCGCATCGCGCATGTGGCGGCGCACCTGAAGGCGCGCACCGCCGAAGCGGGGCTGCCGCTGCCGTACTTCCTCATGGAGCCGGGACGCAGCATCGTGGCCGACGCGGGCATGACCGTCTACACCGTCAGCACCGTCAAGCGCATCCCGGGCTACAAGCGCTACGCCATCGTCGACGGCGGCATGACGGACAATCCGCGCTACTGCCTGTACAAGGCGCCCTACACCGTCCTGAACGCCGACCGCGAGGCGGATTTCTCCGCGGTGTTCGACCTGGCGGGGCGCTGCTGCGAGAGCGGCGACATCATCCAGCCCGCCGTGCTCCTGCCGGACGACACCCACCGGGGCGACCATATCGCCGTCTGCACCACCGGGGCCTACAACTATTCCATGGCGTCCAACTACAACCGCCTCGGCCGCCCGCCCGTGGTCATGCTCACGGAGGAGGGCAGCTACGTGGCCGTCCGCCGCGAGACGCCGGACGATCTGTGCGCGCTGGATCTGTAAGGAGGGCCCTATGCGAAAAGACGAGATCCTCGACCGCCTGGCGGCACTGCCGGGCGAGATCGGCTTTTACTACAAGAACCTCAGCACCGGCGAGACGCTGGGCTATCACGAGAACGAGCTGTTCGAGTCCGCAAGTGTGATCAAGCTGCCGGTGTACGCGGTGCTGATGAAGCTGCGCGACGCGGGCGAGCTGGACTTTTCCGAGCGCCTCGTCTGCCGGGAGGAGGACAAGCTCCCCTCCTGCGGGGCGCTGCAGTACTTCACGGGCGAGGTGAGCGCGGATATCCGGACGCTCTGCGGCCTGATGATCTCCCTGTCGGACAACAGCGCCACCAACCTGTTGCTGCGCCGCATGGGGTTGGACTTTCTCAACGAGCAGTTCAAGGCCGTCGGCCTTGCGCGCACGCATCTCGAGCGGCTGCTGTTCGACGGTGAGGCCGCGGCCCGCGGGCTGGAGAACCGCATCGTCCCGGCCGAGCTCGGCGCGCTCCTGGAGCAGATCGCGCGGGGCGGCTTCGTGTCGGAGGCGGTGAGCGCGGAGATGCTGGCGCTCATGAGCCGCCAGCAGGTCAAGCACAAGATCCCCGGCTACCTGCCGCGCGGTACGCAGGTCGCGCACAAGACCGGGGAGGACGCGGGCATCACGAACGACGTGGGCGTCGTCTTCGCGGCGCAGCCCTTCGTGCTGTGCTTCGCCTCCAACCGCACGGACGTGCCGCAGGCCGAGCGCGCGCTGCGGGAGATCGCCCTCTGCCTGTACGAGAGCTGCAGTTAATACCGCCGCGCGTCACGGGGCGCCCCTCCGA
>JAFUUR010000132.1 GCA_017477695.1 Oscillospiraceae bacterium
CAGCGCATCCATGGGATCGTACAGGTTCTGTTTATCAATGAGCTTGCTGCTCTCTTTATAATTCTTTCCTCTAAACAATTTAATATCCTCCTAAAATGTGGTTGATTCGGATTTTTAATAATTATTGCTTCAGGCCCTGAGGGGGCGCAGACGCATCGCATGTGCCTGCCGAAGCAATACATCCTCCCACGTTTGGGACTCAGTCCCCAACAACAACGCCCATGGAGCGGCAGGTGCCGGCGATCATGCTGATGGCGGATTCGATGTCGGTGCAGTTCAGGTCGGGCATCTTCTGCTCGGCGATCTTGCGGACGTCTTCCTTGCTGATCGTGGCGACCTTGTCCCTCTGGGGAACGCCGGAAGCCGTCTCGATGCCGCAGGCCTTTTTGATCAGCAGCGCGGCAGGAGGAGTCTTGGTGATGAAGGTGAAGCTGCGGTCGGAGTACACGGTGATGACGACGGGGATCATCATGCCCATGTCGCCCTTGGTGCGCTCGTTGAAGTCCTTGGTGAACTGACCGATGTTCACGCCGTACTGGCCCAGAGCGGGGCCGACGGGGGGCGCCGGCGTCGCTTTGCCGGCAGGAACCTGGAATCTGACGTATCCAACTACTTTCTGTGCCATAGAAAGCACCTCTTTCTTATTATTCTTTGATTACTTCGACCTGATCGAGCTCCAGATCCACCGGAGTCTCTCTGCCGAACATGGAGACGACCACGCGGACCCGGTTCTTCTCGGGTTCCAGCTCGTCCACCACGCCGATGAAGCCGGACAGCGGGCCGTCGTTGACCTTTACGCTGTCGCCCACCGCGTAGCCGACCACGATCTCCTTGCGCTCGACGCCAAGGCCGTAAATTTCCTGCTCCGTCAGGGGGATGGCCTTGCCATCGGAGCCGACGAAGCCCGTTGCGCCGCGGACGTTGTGGACCAGGTGCCAGCTCTCATCCGTGAGGACCATCTTGATCAGCACGTAGCCGGGGAACACCTTGCGCTCGACGGTCTTCTCGCCGGCGTCGGTGATCTCGGTGACGGTCTCCATCGGGATGTTGACCTCTTTGATCAGGTCCGTCATCCGGCGGTTCTCCGCTGCTTTCATCACAGCGGCCGCAACTGCGTTTTCATACCCGGAGTACGTATGGACTACGTACCACTTCGCTTCTTCCGCCATGAGCTCAGCCCACCAGCGTAAAGAGCGCTCTTACCAGCATCTGCGCCAGCTCGTCGAAGCCCCAGAGGACCACGGCGGAAACCAGCATGACGCCGACGGAGATCGCGGTGTTGTTGACGAGGGTCTTGCCCGTGGGCCAGATGACCTTCTTCAGCTCACTGCGCATCTCGCGGAACCACTTGCCCACGCGCTTGAAAAAGCCGGGCTTGGTCTCGTCCTTCTTAACGGCGGTGACGGCCTTGGTCGGAGCGGTGTTGGTCTTCTTTTCTTCAGCCATTTTCACGCATCCTTTCAGAAGTTACTTGGTCTCAACATGCTTGGTGTGCTTGCGGCAGAAGGGGCAGTATTTGCTCCGCTCCAAACGGTCGCTGGTGTTCTTTTTGTTCTTGACCGTGTTGTAGTTTCTCTGCTTGCATTCATCGCATCTGAGTGTGATCTTTACTCTTGCGCCTGCAGCCATATTTTCGGCACCTCCTATTTTATTTACCCGCTGCGCGGGCATTGCCTCCCTGTGTGGGACGCCGGGGCCCCGTCTGTGCCCAAAAAAGCGCACAAAAAGAGACCTCTCGTCCGACAGGTAATGCCAAGTATAGCACACCCCAAACGAGAGGTCAATCATTTTTTATCGGTTTTTCAAGGTTTTTTCGGCCCGGAGGCCGCCCACGGAGGGCTCAGCTCCTCCGCAGGGAGGCCGTCGCGCTCTGGAACGCGGCGAGCTCCGGATAGGTGACGGTGATCAGCCCGGCGAGGGTCTCGAGCGTGCTCTCGGTGTCCGCCTTGCTCTGCTGGCGGTCCGTGAGCGCGGAGCTCTGCGCCGCCTCCAGGACGATCTGCCGCTGGGCCGCGCTCATCGTCTGCCAGACGCTGTCCGAGACGGCGAAGTACAGGGCGATGTAGCTGTGGTAGGTGGCCGCGAGACAGCTCTGCACCTCCTGGAAGCCGTCGCGGTAGAACGCGGCGACGGTGCCGTCCATGCCGTCGATCGTCCCGTTTCCGAGGGCGGTGCGCAGTTCGGAGTAGGCCATCGTCACCGGCGACGCGCCCAGGGCGGTCATGGCGCCGGTGAGCGCCGTCGTGTTCGGCACGCGGATGCGCAGATCCTGCAGATCCGCGGGGGCGTTGATGGTCCGGTTGGCCGAGAGCATGCGGAAGCCGCCGTCGTAGTGGGCCAGCACGCGGATGTTCTGATCCAACAGCGGCTCCTCGGCCGCCGCCTGCCGGTCGCCGTCCATGAACGCCCAGGCGTCCTCGAAGCCCGAGAAGCGGAAGGGGTCGGCGGAGATGTCCGCCTCGTCGTCGTACACGGCGAAATAGCTCGCCTCGGCGACGATGGCGTTGGCCTCGCCGCTGTCGAACGCGACGCCCTCCAGCGCGCCGGCGAGATCAGCCGTCGCGGCGATCTCCACCTGCACGGTGCCGGCGGTCTGCTCCTCCACCGCCTCCTTGAAGGCCTGCACGGCGATGCTGCACGGATCGCCCGCCTGGCCCTGCGGGACGGCGAGCGTCAGCGTGACGCTCGGCTGCGGCTCGGGCGGCGTGACGTGGCGGAGGAATTCCGCCCCGGTGGGATCGAAGCTGCTGATGGCCTTGCCGCTCTTGTTGAGCGCCTGCACGGTGTAGGCCCACTCGTACTGGGCGTTCTTGTCGTTATAGCTCGTGCCGGATACGGCCTTGGCCGCGACGACCCACTGGCCGGCCAGATCGTCCCAGCGCAGCACGCTGTACTTGGCCGCGCCGGGCACGGCGGTCCACGCGATGGTCGCGCCCTGGGCCGCCTCGGTGACGGTGATGCCGCCGGGGGCCTGGTAATAGGTCGCGCTCTTGCCGGCGCTGATCTTACTCTCGGTCATGCCGCTGTCCGCGAAGGCCTGGACGGCGTAGGTGTAGGCGGTCTTGTTCACGGCGGTGCGGTCCTTATAGCTCGTGGTCTGCCCGTCGACCGAGGCCAGCTCCTCCCAGGCGCCCTTGCCGGTCTTGCGCAGGACGCTGTAGAAGGACACGCCCTCGGTCCCGCTCCACTTGACCGTCACGCCGCCGAAGTCCTCCGGCGCGGTGACGCTCGCGGAGAGCACGGTGGGCGCGGCGAGGAAGCTGCTGTTCTGCGCAGAGCCCTCCTCGCTGCTCTTGCTGATCGCGCTGCCGCTCTTGTCGAGCGCCTGCACCCTGTACGCGTTGACGGCGCCGTACGCCGGGGCGGTGTCCACCCAGGTCAGCGCGGTGACCTTCTGCGCGACGACGGTCCAGTTCTCACCGCCGTCGGTCGAACGCCAGACGCGGTAGGCCTTGGCGGCCTTGAGCTTGGCCCAGCTCACCTTGACGCCGGTCGCCGTCGCGTCGGCGCTCTTGATCGCGGGCGGCAGGTAATGCGGGAAGCTCTTGGAGAGCGCCTCCACGCTGCGGTGGCCTTCTCCGTCGACGGCCGTCACCCGGTAGGTATAGGTCGCGCCGTCTTCCAGCACGGAGTTGTCGTTATAGAGCCAGACGCCGTGGCTCGCCGTCGCGTCGACGAGGCTCGCCGCGGGCAGCGGCTCGAAGGCGCCCTTGCCGACCTTGCGCTCGACCTCGTAGGTCACGGCGCCCTGCACCGGCGCCCACTGGATCGACAGGTTGAAGAGCCCGATCCCGCCGGTCACGACCGGGGAAGTCAGGAAGAAGACGCCGACGGACTCCTCCTGCAGGGCGGAGATCTCGTTGCCCTTCTTATCCAGCGCGCAGACGAGGTAGCGGTTCTCCGCGCCGGAGACAGCCGCCTTGTCCACATAGTTCGTCGCGGTGACCTTCTGCGCGGCGACGGTCCAGCCCGTCTCGCCGCCGGCCTGGCGGTAGACGCGGTAGGCGGCCGCGCCCGCGACCTTGGCCCAGCTCAGCTTCACGCCGTTGGCCTGTGCGACAGGCGCCTTCAGCACCGGCGGCAGATAGGCCGTGCGCACCGCGGAGGCCGCACCGGTCTTGCTGCTGCCGCCCTCGTCGGAGGACACGGTGACGCGGTAGCTGTACTTGGTGTTGTTCTTGACGGTCTCGTCCACCCAGGTGATCGTGCCGTTGTCCTCGACCTCCGCGTCTTCCACGTTGAGCGTCGCCACGACGGCGAACTTGCCGCTGCCGGTCTTGCGCTCGATGGTGTAGAGATCGCCGATGTTTTCGGGCACGGCGTCAAAGTTCACGGCGACGCCGTTGGGCCGCATCTCGGTGGCGGGGGCCGCGGGTACGTAGTCCTTCAGCGTGAGGACCGTGATCGTGAAGCTCTGGGAGCGGCGCATGCCCGTCACGTCCACGCCGGTGTAGAGGACCTCGTAGACGCCCTCCTCGCTCCATTCGGCGGTGTAGCTGTCGGTGCCGCGCCAGACGCCGTCCGCATCATAGTCGCCCATGAGGCCGTCGCTCTGCAGCGGCTGGAGCCAGACGGCGGCGTTGTCCCGGCGGTAGATGGACCAGGTCCCGACATAGTCCGACGCGTCGTTGAGCGCGACGTCGACGGTCAGCGTCTGCTCCTCGCCCTTGAAGACGGTGTAGGCGTTCCGGCCGTACTCGGCCCCGACGGAGAAGCCGTTGTCGACGCCGACGCAGAAGTCGATCTCCTCCGTGTTGCCGTAGAAGTCGGTCACCTCGCAGAAGAAGTAGCGCGTGGAGGTGACGTTATAGACCGTGTAGCTGGCCTCGGTGCCGAGGACCTCGTCCGTGAAGCCGTCCGTGTACTCGTACCAGGCGTAGCTGAGGCCGGCGGTCTTCTTCGCCGTGGCCTTGACCGCCATCGTGGCGGAGGCGCCCGGCGCAACGAACTGCGTCGTCGGCGAGGCGGCCGTGACGGCCAGCTTGTTCTGCACCTTGACGGTGAAGTAAACGAAGGCTAGTCCGCCGAAGCGGTCCGTCACCTGGCAGGCGTAGCGGGTCTGCTGCTTGACGGCGGGCGTGGTATAGCTGGCCTTGGTCGCGCCGCTGACGGGCAGGCCGTCCGCGTACCACTGGTAGGTGACGCCCGAGGTGTCGTCCGCCGTGACCTTGACCTTCAGCGTGGCCTTCTTGCCGGAGTTGACCGTGACGACGGGGCTCGCGGCCGTGGCGCTGAAGTGGTTGTCCAGCTCGATGTAAATGGTGCTGGAGACGTAGTTGTTGTACCGGTCGGAAACCGTCAGATGATAGCGCTGTGCGCCGGTCTCCGCGCTGACGGGCGCGGTGACGACCGTATTGCCGTCGGTCTCGACAGGCATCAGAGAACCGTTGCTGTTGATGCGCAGCCAGGTGACCGTGACGCCTTCCATATCGTCGGCGGTCACGTAGATGGGCAGCACGTTTTCGCCCGCGGGGAGCGCCTCGCCCGCGTCAAGCACGGGGACGATCGTGGCGGTCTCACCCGCGCGCAGGGCGAGGGTGTAGCGGTCGTTCTCCGCGGCGACCCGCAGGTGGTTCTCCGCGACCACGCTGAAGTAGACCCACGCGGTGTTGCCGAACTTGTCGGTCACGCTGCAGTTGTAGCTCATCGTCGCGTCGACCGAGTCGATCGTGCAGGTGGGGCCGGTCTCGTCGAGAACGACCGAGCCGCCGCGGATGCTCCGCCTCGTCCAGCTGTAGGTCAGGCCCTCCGGATCGGCGGCGGTCGCGTCCACCGACAGGGTGAGCGGGGAGCCCGGATCGACGCGGATCTCCGCATCGATCTTATCCGTGCCGCTCACGTAGGCGTGCAGGTCGTTCTTGACCTGTACGATGAACTGCAGGATCTCGCGATTGCCGTACGTGTCTTCCGCCATCGCGTAATAGATCTGCCGCCAGGTCACGTTCTTGACCTGGTAGGTCGAGGTCTTGCCGCTGGTCGTGGCGAGCGGCGCAGAGTTGAAGCCGTACAGCTCGTTGTTCTCCGTCGGCGCCGTGTCGTACCAGCTGATCTTCAGCCCGGTCGTCTTGGTGGCGCTGGCGGTGACCTTGAGCGCCACGCTGCCGTCGGCGTTCAGCTCGATCATGCGCAGGGGGAAGCGGCCGCCCGCTCCGGCGACGCCGTTTGCGGAGCTGAGGCTCAGCTTGTTGTTGACGTAGACGTAGAAGTAAACGAACGTATCGTTGCCGTAGCCGTCGTCGATGTAAGCGCGGAACATCGTGCTCTTCGTGATCTTCGGCGTGGTGATGCTGGTGCTCGTGCCGGAGGAGAGAAGCTTTTCGGTGCTCACGTCCACCCAGCCGATATTCAGTTTGCTCAGATCGTTGCCGCGCACGTCCAGCTCCAGCTTGGCCGTCTTGCCGACCGCGACGGGGATCTTCATGACGTAATCGCCGTTTTTGGCCGTCGCGTAGAAGGCGTTGTCCACGCTGAGGTTGTAGCCGACGTAGTACCGGCTCCCGTACCCGTCGTCCACGTCGAAGCCGCAGCTCAGCCCCGCGGTGAGGGGCTCGTCGAAGATCCAGGAATAGGTCCAGGTGTCCGCGCTCGGATCGTCGGGCTCAAGCGCCGTCGCGGGCCCGCTGTTGTCGTAGAAGAAAACGGTCAGATCGCTCTTGTCCGTGGCGTCGACCCGGATCTGCAGCGTGACGCCGTCGTTGTCCGGGGCCAGGGTCCCGCTGACGTATTCGCTGGAGCCGTCGGGATCCTTCCAGATATCCCAGTCGCTCTGCGGGACGGATTCGACGTGGAAGCCGTTGTCGAGCTTGATCTCAAAGACCAGTTCGGCGGGGTTTCCGTAGCGGTCGGTCACGCGGATGCTGTAGGCGGCCGCGCTGTCGATGGGGCCGGTCTCGATGGACGTGCCGGTCTCCTCCTCAAGGTCGTTCCAGTCGTCCCACTCGTCGCGCTGGCGCCAGACGATCTGCATGTCGCTTTCATCGTCGGCCTGCACGTCCGCCGCGAGGGTGACGCCCTCGTTGCCAAACGGCAGCAGGATCTGCACGTTGCCGTAATCGTCGACCGTCCAGCCCTCCTGCAGCACAGGGCTCACGGAGAGGCCGTTTTCGATGCGGACGATGAAATCGAAATAATCCTCGTTGCCCAGACCGTCCGAGGCGTGCACGGTGTAGCCGACGTAGCCGGAGACGGGGCCGAGTCTGAGCGTGGCGCTCTCCGTGTCGCTGAGCACCTCGGCGGCGCCCCCGTCGCCCCAGGTGCACCACCACTCATAGGTAACGCCGCCGAGCTTGTCGCCCTTGGCCTGGACCTGCATGGTCACGCCCGTGTTTGAGACGGGGACCGTGATCTCCGCGCTGCCCCCGCGCTCGTTCTTCACCCAGCCGCCGCTCAGGACCGGCTCGATGGAGAAGTTGTTCTTATACTTGATATAGAACGGGCAATCGTCCTCGTTGCCGTAGCGGTCCGTCGTCTTGCAGATATAAACGTGCGGCTTGCCGTCGAATCTGGGCGTGGTGTAGCTGCTCGCCGTTGCGCCGGCGATGGCCGTCTCCACGTAGCCCTCCTCGGCGGAGTAGGTCTGCTCGTACCACTGGTAGCGGATGCCCTCCAGATCTCCGGGGCCGTCGACCGCAGTCTCCAGAAGCTGGGTCTCGCCGGGCAGCAGGTAGTACGTGTTGAAGGTTCGGGGGTGGAGGCCGACGTAATTGTCGATCCGGACCTCGAGCGCGACCGTCTCCTCGTTGCCGAAGCCGTCGCGCACGACGCAGCGGTAGGTGCCGGCCCGCTCGACGGACTCGATACAATACTCCGCTTCATCCGTCACTTCCAGCAGCGCGCCGTCGGGGCCGTACCAGGAGAAGCTGAGGTAATCCTCGACGTCGGCTACGGCCGTCACGGACAGCCATGCGCTTTCACCGTACTGTACGGTCTGGTTTTCCAGCTCCGACCAGGCTCTGAGGTTGTTCTCGGCCCGGACGGCCAGGGTCGCGCTCGCCGCGGCGCCCTGGTAAGAGCGCACGGACAGATAATAGACCTCGCCCTCGTCGAGCTCCGCCCAGAGCTCGGCGCCGGCGCTTTCATCCGCGTCCTCGTAGAAGCTCTGCCCGCCGTTGAGCGGGTTCATCTGCTCGTCCCACATGTCGAGCGCGAGCGCCCGACCGCTGTCGGTATAGAAGTAGTATTCCTTCGTCGCGGGCGCCGTAAAGAGGTACCAGACCTGCTCGTTCGCGCCGACGCGCACCGACAACGGGAGGTCGGTGATCGCAAGCTCGGTGTACTCCTCGGGCGGCTCGATCCCGCCCTCGGAGACCGTGATGTTGTAATAGATCCTGCCGAAGTTGCCGTACGCGTCGTTGACCTGCACGTAATACGTGCTGTCCTGCGTGAGTGCGGGCGTCGTATAGCTCGTCTCGCCGGTCGCCTCGTCGATCAGGACGAACTGCTGCGATTCAGGGTCCTCCTCGTCGATCTCCTGTCTGTACCACTTGATGGACAGCCCTTCCTCGTCCTCGACGCTGACGTCGAACTGCAGCGTCGCCGTCTCGCCCACGCCAATGGTCAGCCCGACTTCTCCGCGGTTTATCGCCTCGTCGTACGTGTAATCGTCATAGTAATCCTCCGCGCTCAGGCTGAACGCGTTGTCAAGCCGGATGTGGATATAAAACTGGCCGTAATCGCCCTGGTAGCTGATGAGCATCGGCGTCGTAACGGCCGGGATGGTGTAGGTATAGACCCACACCTCCGCCTCGGCGTCCACCGGCTCGAGCGCGACGTTTTCTGCGCCGCCGCTCTTCGGTCCGACAGAAAGCTCGAACGTCTCCGCCTTGTCGCCGCTGGCCTCAAAGTTCAGCGTAACGCCGTCGTTTTCCATCGGCAGCGTGATCGTCGCGTCGAAAAAGCCGTCGCCATCGTCCTCGACGACCCAGTCGTCCTCCGCGATCAGCCGGAACGCGGGCGTGCTCCCGCCGCCCGTCTGCTCCACCGTGATATGATAAAAGATGTTGGCGATGTTGCCGTACGGATCGTTGACGTGGGCCTGATAGACCACGTCCTCCGTGAGCGCCGGCGTGGTATAGCTGGTACCGGTCTCGCCGTCCAGGCGCTCCGTATCGCCGTCCATCCAGTAGCCCTTGACCCAATAGATATTCAAGTTGCTGTCGTCCGCGGCGCTGACGGCGAACTGCAGCGTCGCCGCTTCTCCCGCCTGGACGGTGAGATTGACGTCGAACTGCTGGTCCCCGACGCTCCAGTCGTCGTAATAGTCGGCGACCGAGACGCTGAACGCGTTGTCGAGCTTGCAGTAGAAGGAGTTCGTGATCTCGTTGCCGAGGCCGTCCCGCACGACGATCACGTACTGCGTCGGCTCCGTGAGCTGCCCGAGCGCGCACTCGTAGACCCGCTCGGCGTCGGACGAGCTTACGGGCGTGAGCGCATCAAGCCCGGTGAGATCCTCCGTATCTTCATAGTAAGCCTGGATCGTGCCGCCCCAGGCGCCCGCTCCGCTCAGATCGTTCGCCGTCACCGTGACCCGCAGCGTGACGCCGTCGTTCTCCATCGGCACCGTCACGGTCACCTTGTTCTGCGTGCCCGCGCTCTGCGTTTCAAACGAAAGAGAGGCCCAGGGCGTGACCGCGAGGTCGTTCTCGCCCTCGTCACCCGGCTCGTCGCCCTCGGCCATGGGCCGGATCCCGGTCACGGCCTGCGGCGCCGCGGGCGCCTCGACCGGCGCGGCCGGGACTTCCGGCGTCTCCGGGTCTTCCGGCTCGTCCGGCGTTTCCGGTTCGGCCGGGGCCTGCGCCGTCTCGCCGACCTGCTCCTGCGCGCTCTGCTGCGCTTCGGCCTCCTCGCCCTCGTCCGCAAACGCGGAGACGGGCAGGAGCGACACGCACAGCACCACGCACAAAAGCATGGCCAGGAGCCGTCTGCTCAAGTTCTTCTTCATGCCTGTTTCCTCCTGATGATTTATCCGCGCGCGCCGGCAGGCGGCGCGCCGTCTTACGAATGACCGGACGGCATCCCGGTCCTGAACCGAAACGCCATCGCTTGTATTGTATCATGCGATAAAGGGAAAAACAAGGAAAGAAACGGCCCCGCCGAAACTTTTCGGCGGGGCCTTCGGGTTGGCCGTCTTCAGAACAGGCCCAGGTTTTTGAACAGCAGGCACCAGAAAAAGAGCGTGAAGGAGCAGACGGCGCTCGTGGCGACGACCGCGTCGCCCGCGAGCTCCGCGTCCCCGCCCATCTGCTGGGCCATGGGGAAGGAGGTCGTGGCGTTCGCCGAGGCGAAGACGCCGAGCAGCGCGGCCAGCTCCAGCCCGCGAAAGCCCAGCGCCGCCGCGAGACCGAGAAAGATCCCCGGCGCCGCGATCAGCCGCCCGACGACGATCATCGCGAGCTCCTTTACGTGGCGGCGGAGCCCGTCGAAGCGGAAGAAGGCGCCCAGCAGCACCAGCATAAACGCGCTCGAGACCTGCGCCATCTCCTGGGCGACCGTCAGCACCGCCGCGGGCAGGCGCAGGCGCAGCAGCAGCGCCAGCACCGCCGCGGCCGAGCCGAGGATCAGCGGGTTTTTGAGGATGTCCAGCACCATCTTCCCCGGGCGGGGCTTCTCGCCGTTATAGTATTCCAGCACGATCACCGCGAGGACGTTGTACAGCGGGACCACCGTCGCCAGCAGCACGGCGACCGGCCCGAGGTCCACGTCCCCCATCAGGCTCTTCACGATGGGCAGGCCGATCATCACGAAGTTGGAGCGGTAGATGCCCTGGATGACCACGCTGCGCTTGCCGCGCTCCTTCACCGCAAAGCGCGCGAAGAGCGCACTCAGCGCGAACTCCGCCAGCACCGCCGCGAGCGCGTAGGCCAGCAGGCGCGGCCGGATGGCGGAGGAGAGATCCGAGCTGTAGATGTTATAAAACAGCAGCACCGGCAGGAACATCCTAAACATGAGCGCGTTGAGCTTCTTCACGTCGCCCCGGTCCAGGAAGCCCAGGCATTTCGCCGCATAGCCCACGAGCATCAGCAGGAAGACGGGCAGCACGGCGTTCAGACAGACCAGAAAATTTTCCATAGCGGTTCCCTTTTGCGTCAAAGATCGTCGGCAGCCAGTTTATCCCAGTTCTCGCGTCAAGTCAAGACAACGGCCTTGCAGAGGACGGGATTTGATGGTATAGTTGAGGCAGGAAGAAGGGCTGCCTTATGGATTACAAAGAAGCGCTTGCCTACATCGACGGCGTCCGCTGGTACGGCTCCAAGCCGGGCCTGGAGCGGATCGCCGCGCTGCTGGACAAGCTGGGCGCGCCGCAGAAGGCGCTGAAATTAGTACACGTCGCCGGTACCAACGGCAAAGGGAGCTGCGCTGCCATGACGGCCTCCGTGCTCAAGGCCGCGGGCTACCGCGTCGGGCTGTTCACCTCGCCCTACCTGTTCCGCTTCAACGAGCGCATGCAGATCAACGGCCGGGAGATCGAGGACGGCGTGCTCGCCGCGCTGGTGACGGAGATCCGGCCCCTGGCCGACGCCATGGAGGATCACCCCACGGAGTTCGAGCTCATGACCGCCGCGGCGCTGCTCTGGTATCAGCGCGAGCGCTGCGATATCGTGGTGCTGGAGGTCGGCCTGGGCGGCCGCTTCGACGCGACCAATATCATCGACGCCCCCGAGGCGGCGGTGATCATGAACATCGGGCTGGATCACACCGCCATCCTGGGCGACACGGTGGAGAAAATCGCCGCGGAGAAGGCCGGGATCGTCAAGCCCGGCGGCGACGTGGTGCTCTACCAGCAGAAAGAGAGCGTCGAGGCCGTGGTGCGCGCCGCCTGCGACGCCGCGGGCGCGGCGCTGCACGTGGCGGACTTCTCGCAGATCGCCCCGGAGTTCGACAGCCTGCAGGGCCAGGTCTTCTCCTACAGGGGCGAGGCCTACGCCATCCCCCTGCCGGGCGACCATCAGCTGCGCAACGCCGCCGTGGTGATCGAGGTCGCGCAGGTGCTTCGCGCGCGCGGCTGGAAGATCAGCCAGGACGCGCTGGAGCACGGGCTTTACGCGGTGAGCTGGCCGGCCCGCTTCGAGCCGGTGCACGAGGACCCCTGCGTGATCGTCGACGGCGGGCACAATCCCCAGTGCGCGCGCACCGTAACGGACAATCTCCTGCGCTACTTCCCGGAGCAGCGGCGCGTCCTGCTGGTGGGCGTGCTGGCCGATAAGGATTACCCCTCGCTCTGCGGGATCCTCAACGAGGCGGCGGACGCTTTCGTCTGCGTCACGCCCGACAGTGAGCGCGCCCTGCCCGCCGCGGAGCTGGCCGCGCATCTGGCGCGCTTCGGCAAACCGGTGACCGCCTGCGGCAGCATCCCCGAGGGGATGGAGACCGCGCTGGCGCAGGCCGGGCAGGACGGGATGGTCTGTGCGGTGGGCTCGCTCTATATGGCGGGCGAGCTGCGGGCCTTCTTCGGGCTGCAGTAAGGAGGCGCCCATGCGGATCATGGCGATCGATTACGGCGACAGGCGCATAGGCCTCGCCGTGTCCGACCTGCTCGGGGTGCTCGTCGGCGAGGCGTGGACGATGGAGGAATGGGACATGGAACGCGCCTCCCGCCGCATCAGCGAGGAGGCCGCCGCGCGGGACGTGGGCACGCTCGTGCTGGGCCTGCCCAAAAACATGGACGGCAGCGAGGGCCCGCGCGCGGAGAAAAGCCGCGCCTTCCGCGAGCTCCTGCTGCGCGACAGCGGCCTGCCCGTCGTCCTGTGGGACGAGCGGCGCAGCAGCATCGAGGCCCACGCCATCCTGCACGCGAGCGGAAAAAAAGAAAAACAGCACCGCAAGACCGTGGACGCGGTCGCCGCGGGGCTGATCCTGGATGGCTATCTGGGCTCCGTCAGGTAAACGAAACGAGCAAATTTTTTATTTTTATTTAAAGGAGTGACGCATATGTCCAATCTCACCCTGGGCGGCTACGCCCTGTCCACCCTGATCACCGCCGCGCTGTCTCTGGTGATCTGCCTGATCGCCATGAAGGTCGTCACCAACGTGGTCGGAAAGGTGCTGAGCAGATCCACGAAGCTGGACGGCACCCTGCAGAACTTCATCCGCTCCGCCATCAAGGCCATCCTGTGGGTCCTGACGGCCATCATCGTGGCAAACGCGCTCGGCATCCCGACCGCGTCCCTGGTCGCGCTGGTCAGCGTGGCAGGCCTTGCTCTGTCCCTGTCCGTGCAGAACCTGCTGTCCAACCTCTTCTCCGGCATCACGCTGCTCGTCAACAAGCCCTTCGCCACCGGCGACTTCGTCGAGATCGCGGGCAAGACCGGCGTCGTGCGCAACATCGGCCTGTTCTACACCAAGCTGGACACGCTCGACAACGTGGCCATCAGCATCCCCAACGGCGACGTGACCGGCGCCTCCGTCGTCGACTACAGCACCGAGCCCATGCGCCGCGTGGATATGTACTTCTCCGCCGCCTATGACGAGCCGACCGAGAAGGTCAAGGCCGCCATCCAGGAGGTCATCGACGCCGACGAGCGCATCGTGCGCGACCCCGCGCCCTTCGTGCGGCTCTTCGAGTACAAGGGCAGCGCCATCTCCTACGTGGTGCGCGTCTGGTGCAAGAACGCCGACTACTGGGACGTCTATTTCGATCTCAACGAAAACGTGCGCGAGAGCTTCGCGCGCAACGGCGTCGCCATGAGCTACGAGCACGTCAACGTGCACGTCGTGGAAAAATAAAACTTTGCGCGTGCGGCGGCCTGTTCGGCGCACTGCAATAAAGTCCCAACTTTAATTTCTCCCGTTCCGCGCATACTGTTTTTTGCGGATGAAAGCAGTATGCGCGGGAGGGAGTTTTTTTATGAGAAAAATAATGATGACGGCGCTTTCCTGCCTGTTTCTGGCCGCGGCCTTTCCGACGGCGGCTTACGCGCAGGCGCTGGTGGCGGGCGGTCAGGTGGTCGGGATCCAGATCAGGACGAAGGGCGTGATCGTGGCGGGCGTGGCCCCGGTGGAGACCGCCGGAGGCAGCCGCTCTCCGGCCTCCGACGCGGGCCTGCGCCAGGGCGACCTGATCCTGGAGATCGACGGCCGGGCCGTGGAGGGCGCGGGCGAGCTGATCGCCTCCGTGGGCGCGCTCGGCGGCGCGCCGGCCGAGCTTACCGTGCAGCGCCAGGGGCAGACGCTGCACGTCACCGTGCAGCCGGTCCTTTCCCGGGAGGACCAGTGGATGCTGGGCATGTGGCTGCGCGACGGGATCTCCGGTATCGGCACCGTCACCTTCTACGACCCGGCGACGGGGCTCTTTGGCGCGCTGGGCCACAGCATCAGCGACTTTGACACCGGCGTGGTGCTGCCGCTGGGCCGCGGCAGCATCAGCGACGCGGAGATCGTCGGCGTCACGCCCGGCGAAGCGGGCGCGCCCGGCGAGCTCAACGGCTGCGCCGACGTGGACCGCGTGCTCGGCAGCGTGGAGGCGAACACCGAGCACGGCATCTTCGGCCACAGCGGCAGCCCGCTCGCGGGGAAGCTCCTGGAGATCGGCCAGGTGGCGGCCGGGCCGGCCAGCATCCTTGCCACGGTCGACGGGCGGAACGTGCGCGAATACGCCGTGGAGGTCAACCGTCTGTACCGCGACAGCGACGGCCTGCACCTCATGCTCACGGTCACCGACCCGGAGCTGCTGGCGCGCACGGGCGGCATCGTGCAGGGCATGAGCGGCAGCCCCATCCTGCAGAACGGGCGGCTCGTCGCCGCGGTCACGCACGTCTTCGTCAATCAGCCGGACAAGGGCTACGGCATCAGCATCCAGGATATGCTGGCCGCGGCAGCGCCGGCGCGGGAACAGGCCGCGTGAGCAGACGGCCCGGACGGCAAATGCCGTCCGGGTCGTTTTTTCTTATTCGTCTCCCGGCGCCGCGGCGCGCATGACGCGCCGCAGGTAGCGCCCCGTGATGCTCTCCGGCGCCGCGCAGATCTCCTCCGGCGTCCCCTGCGCGACAATGCGCCCGCCCTGCTCGCCGCCGCCCGGGCCCATGTCGATCACATAGTCCGCGCAACGGATCACGTCGAGGTCGTGCTCGATGACGACGACGGTCGCGCCGTTGCCGATCAGGCGGCGGAAGACCTGGAGCAGCGTCTCCACGTCCAGCGGGTGCAGGCCGATGGTCGGCTCGTCGAAGACGAAGACCGTGTCCGCCTGCCCGCGGCCCATCTCGCTCGCGAGCTTGAGGCGCTGCGCTTCGCCCCCCGAGAGACTCGGCGTCTGCTCGCCGAGCGTGAGATAGCCGAGGCCGAGCTCGCTGAGCACCCGCAGCCGCCGCGCCACGAGGGGCAGGTCCGCGCAGGCGGCGAGCGCCTCGTCCACGCTCAGCGCCATCAGCGCGGGCAGCGACACGCCCTCACCGCCGTGCTTCGGCACGCGCAGGATGCTGCCCGCCTCCCGGCTGTAGCGGGAACCGCCGCAGTCCGGGCAGGGGATGTCCACGTCCGGCAGGAACTGCACGTCCAGACTGATGCTGCCCGTCCCGTCGCAGGTCGGGCAGCGCAGCGCGCCCGTGTTGTAGGAGAAGTCGCCCGCCTTGCGGCCGCGCGCCCTCGCGTCCGCCGTGCGCGCGTAGACCTTGCGCAGCTCGTCGTGCACGTCGGCGTAGGTGGCGACGGTGGAGCGCACGTTGATGCCGATGGGCGTGGCGTCGATGAGCTTGACCTGCGCGACCCCCTCCGCCGACACGGCGCGCACGTGCGCCGGCAGCGGCTTGCCGCGGAACCGCGCCTGCAGCGCGGGGACGAGGCTCTCGAGCACCATCGTGGTCTTGCCGGAACCGGATACGCCCGTCACGGCGATCAGGCGGCCCTTGGGGAGGTCGACCTCGAGCGGCTTCACGGTGTGGATCCGCCCGGTCGACAGATGGATGCGCCCCTGCGCGAAGAGGCGCCCGGCGGCGACGCGCTCGCCGCCGCGGATCGTGCGCTCTCCCGTCAGAAAGCCGCCGATGCGGGAGGCCGGGTCGCGCACGACCTGCGTGAGCGGCCCCTGCGCGATGACGCGCCCGCCGCCCGCGCCGGCCTCCGGCCCGAGCTCGATCAGCCAGTCCGCCCGGGAGAGGACGTTCACGTCGTGGTCGACCAGGACGACGGAGTTGCCGTCGGCGATCAGATCCTCCATCACGCCGGCAAGGCCCTCCGTGTTCGCCGGGTGCAGCCCAATGGAAGGCTCGTCCAGCACGTAGAGGACGCCCGTCGTCCGGTTGCGCACGGCCCTGGCGAGCTGCATGCGCTGCCGCTCGCCGGTGGAGAGCGTGGAAGCCGCCCGGTCCAGCGTCAGATAGGACAGGCCCAGATCGATCAGCCGACGCGCCGCCGTGCGGAAGGAGTCGCAGATGCTCTCCGCCATGGGGCGCAGCTCCTCCGGCAGCGAGGCCGGGACGCCGTCCACCCAGTCGGAGAGCTCGGCCAGGGTCATCGTGCAGGCCTCGGCGAGGGAGATCCCGCGCAGGCGCGGGGCGCGCGCCCGCTCCGACAGGCGGGTCCCGCCGCAGTCCGGGCACACGTCCTGCCGCAGGAATTTCTCGACGCGCTTCATGCCCTTTTCGTCCTTGACCTTGGAGAGGGCGTTTTCCACCGTGTAGGTGGCG
Source organism: Oscillospiraceae bacterium (assembly GCA_017477695.1). Classification (GTDB taxonomy): domain Bacteria; phylum Bacillota; class Clostridia; order Oscillospirales; family Oscillospiraceae; genus Limivicinus. The sequence continues at coordinate 16,620 of JAFUUR010000132.1, forward strand.
TTGAAATACGTGAAGTCCATATCGCCCGCGGCGCCGCTGGTCTTGTTCTGGTAGATGATGTTCTTCTTGACCGCCGGGCCGTGGAACACGATCTCCCGCTCCTCCGGACTCAGCTCCCGGAAGGGCACGTCCGTGCGCACGCCCATCTCGCGGGCGATGTCCTTCATCAGCGACCACATCAGCGTCTGCCACGGGGCGACCGCGCCCTCGTCGATGGAGAGCGACTCGTCCGGCACGAGGGTGGACTCGTCCACCGTGCGCACGACGCCGGTGCCCTCGCAGCGCTTGCAGCCGCCCTGGCTGTTGAAGGCGAGCTCCTCCGCGCCGGGCGCGAAGAAGCGCGCGCCGCACACGGGGCAGCAGAGCTCCCGCTCCGCTGCGACGTTCAGCGTCGGCTCCAGATAGTGCCCGTTCGGGCAGCGGTGGCTGGCAAGGCGTGAGAACATCAGCCGCAGGCTGTTGAGCAGCTCCGTGCCCGTGCCGAAGGTGCTGC
>JAFUUR010000133.1 GCA_017477695.1 Oscillospiraceae bacterium
CCGAGGGAAAAATCTTCTTCTGCCGAGAGGAAAAAGTGGTCGACCGAGCAGCCCGCCGCCTGAAGCGCCGTCTCATACTCGGTAAACGTCGGGACGGGGAGCAGCACTCTCCCGGGGCGCAGCGCCCGCGGCACACGGGCGATCAGATCCGCCGCGCCGCTGCCGCAGACGATCTGCTCTGCGGGCACGCCGTAACGTTCGGACAGCGCCGCGCGCAGCGCAGTACACGCGGGATCCGGGTAGCGCTCAGCTGCAAGGACCGCCGCCTCCGCCGCGCGCCGCACGCTTTCCGGCATGCCGAGCGGGCTCAGATTGGCGGAAAAATCCAGTGGAAGGGCACCGTATTCCTTTTGATATGCGGCCCAATCGCCGCCATGGGTCCGTTCCATCGCTCTCTTCCTCACAGGCTCCCCAATAAGAGCCGCAGCGTACAGAGCAGGATCAGACAGAGGGTGCTGCCCAAATAGAGCAGCCTGTCCGCCCTGCGGATATCCTCCGCTTCGATCGGCCGCAGCGCGTCGCCGATATACGGCTTGTCGAGCGTCTGTCCAAAGTAGGAGGCCGGCCCGGCCAAGCGCAGCCCCAGAGCGCCGGCCATCGCCGCCTCGCATTGCGCGGCATTGGGGCTTGCGTGTTTTCTTCTGTCGCGCTTCCAAACGCGTGCCGCGCCCGACGCGTCACAGCCGCCGAGAAAAGCGGACGCGATCAGCAGCAGCGCCGCGAGGCGCGATGGGACGTAGTTCGCGGCGTCGTCCAGCCTGGCCGCGGCGCGGCCGAACCACAGGTACCGCTCGTTTTTGTAGCCGACCATACTGTCCATGGTGTTGACGGCCTTATAGCACAGCGCGAGCGGCGCGCCGCCGATGAACATATACAGCATCGGTGCGACGACGCCGTCAGAGAAGTTTTCAGCGACGGTCTCCACCGCCGCACGGATGACGCCGTCACGGTCGAGCGCCCGCGTGTCCCGTCCCACGATCCGCGAGACTGCGCGGCGCGCATCGTCGAGCGTCCCGCTCTGCAGCGTTTCCAGGACCGCCATGCTCTCATCGCGCAGGTCCTTGATCGCCAGCGCCTGCCAGCACCAGACGGCCCGCAGGGCAAAGCCCGCAGGCCACCACAGCCGGTCGAAGATCCGGAGCAGCAAGGCGGTCAGAAGCAGCGTCCCCGGCGGCAGGATGCACGCGAGCAGGACCCCTGCCCTGCGTTCTCCCTCCGGCGTTTTGGAAAAGCGGGCGCGCAGCCGCCTTTCCAAAGCGCCGATACAACGGCCCATCAAGACGACGGGGTGTACGGCGGACAGCGACGCCGGATCGCCCAACAGCAGATCCAGGACAAAACCGCAGAGCGCGGCGAGAACGATCTTCATTCTGTAAAGCTGATCTCCTTTATCAGTGTGAGCGCTTCCGGCCAGGCGGACGCGTCCAGCACGCAGCCGGCGCCGACGGCGGAGCACCAGGCGAAATAATCCCGTTCCGGTCTGCCCCAGCGACCGAGCACAGCCATCTGCGTACCGCCATGGGCAACTACGACGAGCTCTCTTTCTCCGGCTGCGAGCGCCTCGTCTGCAAGCGAGGCGAAGACCTGACATACGCGTGCGGAAAACGCATCGCGCGCCTCGCCCATCGGGCACGGCGCCGTACACCCGCTTTCGACCCAGGCGCGATACGCGCTGTCCGACGCCATCTCTGCGGCGGAGCGGCCCTCAAAGACGCCGAAGTCCATCTCGCGCAGATCCGCGATCGGGATCTGCCGCGCTGCGGGAAAGAGCAGCGCGGCCGTCTCCCGCGCGCGAAGCATGGGCGAGGTGTAAACTTTTTCCGGCTCAAGCCGCGCCCTGTGCAGCGCCGCGCGCCCGTTCGGCGAAAGCGGCGTATCCAACGCGCCCTGATAGCGGCGCGCCTCGCTCAGAGGCGTTGCGCCGTGGCGGATCAACCAGATCAGCATGACAGGCTCCCCTTCAGCACCTGCGGCAAACCGCAGCAAACGCGGATCACCGTATCCGCCCGCTCCGCCAGGAGGCAGGCGAGCCGCCCGGCCGCCTCTCGGTGCGCACGCTCAGCCGCATCCGTCGGGATCACGCCTCCGCCGAGCTCCGTTGCGATCACGACCCGATTCTGCGAGAGCCTGTCGGCCAGCGCGCTCAGATCCGCTGCGCCCGCAAGCTCCTGCACGTCCCACACGGCGCATGCGGCGAACTCTTCATCGGTCAGTCCCAGCGCCGTGCGGATGTATTCCTTTTTTCCCGCGAAGAGCGGGCCTGTCACGAAGATCATATGACCGCCTCGACACACTGCCAGAGGCACAGCGCCCCCAGCATCCACAGCTCCGCCTTCTGCAGGAACCATCCTGCCAGATCGCCGGAGACGCCTCCGAATTCCCACGCGGCCGTGCGCCTGTACCAGAAGAACACGATCGCCGCAGTGGGGATCGTGATCCAGGCGCCGGTGAGGATGAGGCCCGCGCACAGCACGACCGTGTATCCGATCAGCACGTTGCGCACAAGGCCGCCGTCCGCAGCCTCTGCAAAGCTCCGCGCGAGTCCGCTGCCCTCCGCAAGGGGGAAAACCGTGAGTGCAAGACCCGAAAGCGTCCTGCTCAGGCAGAAAATGCAGAGGATCGCGAGACCCCTGTACCGCGGCAGCGCGGCCCAGAAAGCGAAGCTTGCGATGAAATATGCACAGAGACGGATGCCCGCAAACGCGCCCAGGTGCACGTCGTGCAGGATCTGCCTCTTCTGCGCGGGGCGGCCGTTGCTCGCGAGGGCGTCACAAGTGTCGGCGTAGCCGTCGAGATGGATGCCGCCCGTAAGCAGCACGGGCAGCAGGCACAAGCCCGCTCCGCGCAGTACGGCCGGGAAGCTCCACGCGCCGCACAGCAGCGCCCACACCCAGCACACACCGCCGACCACCGCGCCCACGAGCGGGAAGGCGAGCAGCACATAGCGCATATTTCCCTTCGTCCAGCGGATCTGCGGTACGGGGATCGCGGAAAATATGGAAAAGGCCACGAGGACCGTTTGAAACACGTTCACGTCACTTCTCCTTTCAGTACGTTCGGCAGGCCGCAGACGAGTTCCACCACGCAGTCAGCCCGTGCGGCGAGCAGGCGGTTCAGCCGGGCAAGCTCACGCAGGTACAGGAGGGTCTCGCCCTCGTAAGAGGCGCCGCCGGAAAACAGCTCGTTCGTCACGACCGTCAGGTGCGCGCAGCGTTCGCGCAGGCTCTCCACGCCGCGCAGCGCAGCGTCCGAACCGCCCCCATCCCGGCTGAACGTCTCGTTTGCAAGGAGGTTCGCAAGATCCTCCAGCAGCACGCTGCTGTCCGTCGGGACCGCCGATCCGGCGAGATCGGTATAGCGTTCCAATGTCACGAAGCCTTTTCCGGCACGCTGTGCTCTGTGTTTTTCGATGCGAGCCCGGCTCTCTTCTCCGTAGGGCTGCATCGTGGCAAGATAGATCCGCTGCCCGGGGAGACTGCATGCGCGTGTCTCCGCCCAGGCGCTCTTGCCCGATGCCGCGCCGCCGATCACAAGCGTAAACATATCACTTAGCGGCCTGAGGCGTATACGCCTCGATCCCAAGCTGCTCGAAGCTGTGCCCGCTGCGGTAGACCGCAAGCGCCGCATCCAACAGCGGCAGCGCCGCAACGGCGCCGCTCCCCTCGCCGAGACGCATCCCCGCGTCGATAAGCGGAGAAAGCTCCAGCGCCTCCAGCAGCAGCCGCCCCGCCGGCTCCGCGGATACGTGGCTCGCCAGCATCGCGTCCCCCGCGGCAGGGCAAAGCCGTTTCGCGCAGAGCGCGGCGGCGGCGCTGACGACGCCGTCGACCAGGACCGGCGTCCGGATAAGTGCCGCTCCCAGATAGGCGCCGCACATCGCTGCGAGGTCCAGTCCGCCGACCTTGGTCAGCACGTCGATCGGGTCGTTCCTGTCCGGGTGATTGCACGCGATCGCGCGCTCGATGGCGTCCACCTTGCGCGCAAGCCCTGCGTCGGACAGGCCTGCGCCGCGGCCTGCAAGGCGCGCGGGAGACTCACCCAAGAGGACGCAAGCCGTCGCGGCAGCCGTCGTCGTATTGCCGATTCCCATCTCTCCTACGGCGAGGATATCCGCATCCTGTACCATCGCCATCCCCGCGCCGGCGCGGATCGCCGAGAGGCACTGGCTCCGCGTCATGGCCGGACCGCAGCTGATATCGCCCGTGCCGTTTCGAACGCGGCAGCTTATGACGCCCTTGCAGCCGCTAAAGTCTTTTATCCCCACGTCTACTGCCTGCACGCTGCAGCGCACGGTGCGCGCCATATGGCACACAGTGCTCTCCCCGGCGGCGAGCGAAGCCGCGACGGCCGCTGTGACTTCGCTGCCGCACTGGCTCACGCCCCGGGCGACGACGCCGTTGTCGGCGCAATAGACCACGAGCGCACGCCTGTCGAGCTTCGGGTCGAGCGTTCCGGTCAGAGCTGCGATGCGTACCACCGCCTCCTCCAGTGCGCCGAGACTGCCCAGAGGCTTGGCCAGCGCGTCCCAGCGTGCTCTGGCCTGCGTCGCGACGGCGCCGTCAGCCGGTCGTATATTGCTGAGCAGTTCCTGCAGTTCCATGGATCTTCCTTTCCGTACAGGTCTCTACAAAGCGCTCCGCAAGCGGGAGCTCGCCTCCGAAATGCAGATGTGGGAACAGTGCAAACAGCGTCTCCCCGGCATATCCGCAGCGCCACTGACGTCCGTCCGCCTTCTC
>JAFUUR010000134.1 GCA_017477695.1 Oscillospiraceae bacterium
CGGGGAACTTCTTCTTGACGTCCTCCTCCCCGAGGCGGACCATCTCAAAGGCCTTGATCATGATCTCCGGGTCGTGGTTGCGCACCGCGCCGGAGGAGAGCTCCACGCCGTTGCACACGAGGTCGTACTGGTCGGCGGTGATGGTCAGCGGGTCGATCTCGCCGCGCTCGGCCTTCAGCAGGACCTCGAGCCCGCCGGAGGGCATGGAGAACGGGTTGTGGCAGAACTCCAGCTCGCCGCTCTCCTCCCCGATCTCGTACATCGGGAAGTCCACGATCCAGCAGAACTCGTAGCGCTCCCTGTCCATGTGCCCGGGGACCGCCGCGCCGAGCTGTCTGCGCAGCACGCCCGCGGTCTTGACGGCGGCGTCCCGCGGCCCGGCGGCGACGCCGACGAGGGTGTTGGGCTGCAGGCCCAGCGCCTCGACGAGCGCGTCCTTCCGGTCGGCGAGGAACTTGGCCACGCCGCCGACGAGCTCGCCCTTTTCATCGAGGCGGAACCAGTAGGGCTTGGACCCGGCTTGGACCTCGACGTCGGCGCAGAGCTTGTCGATCTGCTTGCGGGTGAGGCTGCAGCCGGAGACGGCCACGGCCTTCACGGTGTTGCCCGCGGCGAAGGGGCCGAACTCGGTGCCCTGCACCAGGGCGGTGATATCCTCGACCAGCAGGTCGATGCGCAGGTCCGGCTTGTCGGAGCCGTACTTCTCCATGGCCTCGCGGTAGGGGATGCGCCGGAAGGGCGCGGTGGAGGCGATGTCGTAGGTGCCGTATTTGGCGAAGATGGGCGGCAGCACGTCCTCGAGGACGGCGAACACGTCGTCCTGCGTGGCGAAGGCCATCTCCATATCGAGCTGATAGAACTCGCCGGGGCTGCGGTCGCCGCGGGCGTCCTCGTCGCGGAAGCAGGGGGCGATCTGGAAGTAGCGGTCGAAGCCGGCGGTCATGAGCAGCTGCTTGAACTGCTGCGGCGCCTGCGGCAGGGCGTAGAACTTGCCGGGGTGCTTGCGGGCGGGGACGAGATAGTCGCGCGCGCCCTCGGGCGAGGAGGCGGTGAGGATCGGCGTCGTGATCTCGAGGAAGCCGTGCTCGGTCATGGCCTGGCGCAGGGCGGAGACCACGCTGCAGCGCAGGATGATGTTCTTCTTGACGGCGGGGTTGCGCAGGTCGAGATAGCGGTAGCGCAGGCGCTGGGTCTCGTCGGCGTCGCGGCTGCGGTTGATCTCGAAGGGCAGCTCGTTGTAGCGGCAGCGGCCGAGGACCTCGATCTTCTCCGGCACGATCTCGATATCGCCGGTGGGCAGCTTCGGGTTCTTGCTCGCGCGCTCGCGCACGCGGCCCTCCACCGAGATGGTGGACTCCTTGTTGATGCTCTTGACGAGGCGCATCATCTCCTCGGTCTCGACGACGACCTGCGTGGTGCCGTAGAAATCGCGCACGACGACGAAGGCGAAGTTGCTGCCGACCTCGCGCACGTTCTCCATCCAACCGACGATCTTCACCTGCTGTCCCACGTGCTCCATGCGGAGCTCGCTGCAGGTATGGGTACGGGACTGAAACATCTCTCTGCCTCCTGTACAAATTCTCACGGATCGCTTTTAATCCTTCTCCAGGATCAGCGGCGTGTCGTTGCGCTGCTCGACGCGCGCGCGGATATAGGCCGCGGCGTCCTCGGGGCGCATGCGCTGCTGCTCGCCGCTGCGCATGTCCTTGACGGACAGCTCGCCCGCGGCGATCTCGTCCTCGCCGACGAGCACGGCGAAGGGCACGCCGATCTTGTCGGCGTAATTCATCTTGGCCTTGAACTTGCGCTGCTCGCCGTAGAGCTGGGTGCGCACGCCGCCCTGGCGCAGCGCGGTCGCGGCGGCGACGGCGAAGCTCAGGTCCGCCGTCATGGGCAGGACGAGCGCGTCGCACGGCGCGGTGACGACCTCGTCCGACAGCAGCCCCTGCTCCTGCAGCACATAGAACAGCCGCGTGAGCCCGATCGAGATGCCGACGCCGGGAAGCTGCTTGTCGGTATAGTACTCGGCGAGGTTGTCGTAGCGCCCGCCGGAGCACACGGAGCCGATCTCCGGGTGGTCGGTGATGACGGTCTCGTACACGGTGCCGGTGTAGTAGTCCAGCCCGCGGGCGATGGTCAGGTCGATGCTGAAGTTCTCCTCCGGCACGCCGAAGCCGCCGAGGTGCCGCGTGACGGCGATGAGCTCGTCGAGCCCCTCGTCGAAGACCTCGTCCATCCCGCGGAAGTTCTCCAGCCGGGCGATGACCTCGGCGTTCGTGCCGCTGATGGCCATGAAGTCGAGCACGTTCTCGGCCTTGTAGGGCAGCATTTTGACCTCGTCGATGAGGATCTGCCGCACCTTCTCGGGGCCGATCTTGTCGAGCTTGTCGACGGTGCGCATGATCTCCCCGGCCTTTTCGCTCATGCCGTTGATGCGGTAGAAGCCGTTGAGGATCTTCCGGTTGTTCACGCGGATCTTAAAGCGCCGCAGCCCGAGCCGGGTGAAGGTGCTGTAGATGACGGCGGGGATCTCCGCCTCGTTGAGGATATCGAGCTTCCCGTCGCCGATCACGTCGATATCGGCCTGGTAGAACTCGCGGAAGCGCCCGCGCTGGGCGCGCTCGCCGCGGTAGACCTTGCCGATCTGATACCGCCGGAACGGGAAGGACAGCTCCCCGTAATGCCCGGCGACGTACTTGGCCAGCGGCACGGTCAGATCGAAGCGCAGCGCGAGATCGCTCTCGCCCTTCTGGAAGCGGTAGATCTGCTTCTCCGTCTCGCCGCCGCCCTTGGCCAGCAGCACCTCGGCCGCCTCGATGACGGGGGTGTCCAGCGGGGTGAAGCCGTAGAGGCCGTAGCACTCGCGCAGGACCTCCATCATTTTTTCCATTTTCATCTGCTGCGCGGGCGGCAGCTCCATAAAGCCGGACAGCGTCCGCGGTGCGACCTTTGCCATAACCTTCTCCTTATCGAATACTCTGCATTCCGAATGAAACACCAAATTGCGGCCTTGCTGTCTCTGCCGCCGGCAGTGCAAAGCCGCAATTGTCCGCTCTCTGAACGAAGCGCCCCGGACTTATCGCTTCTGGGGGTTTACGATGTTGCGCCAGTCGAGGTCGCCCCGGCGCAGGCCCTGCACCAGGACCTCCGCGGTGGCGGCGTTGGTGGCGAACGGGATCTGATACTGATCGCACAGGCGCTCCACCCTGTTGATATCGTCAAAGCCCCTGGGGTTGGCCGGATCGCAGAAGAACAGCACCAGGTCGATCTCGTTGAAGGAGATGCGCGAGGCGATCTGCTGCGCGCCGCCCTGGTCGGCATGCAGGTAGAGTGTGACGGGCAGCCCCGTGGCCTCGGAGACCAGCTTGCCCGTGACGTGCGTGGCGCAGAGGGAATGTTCGGCCAAAATGCCGCAGTAGGCGATACAGAACTGGACCATCAGTTCTTTTTTCCCGTCGTGTGCCATCAGTGCGATGTTCATGTATGACCCCCTTTTCCCGTCGTCAGCCCATATTCGTGCAAAAACTTATTACAGTTTATTATACCGCATATGAGACGTTGCGCGCAACACCAAAATCAAATTTTTCTGCGCGCCGCGCGGTTTTTCCGCGCTCCCGCTCAGCGCAGGAGCGTCATCTCGTCCTCGGCGGTGTCGCTGTAGGAGCGGATGTTGATGTACGCGTCCATGATCTGGCGGGCCATGAACTGCGTGCTCGCGCCGCTGCCGCCGCGCTCGACGACGACCGCGATCGCGACCTCGGGATCGCTGTACGGCCCGTAGCACAGGAAGATACCGTCGTTGGTGATCTTCTCGCCCTTCTGGGCTGTCCCGGTCTTGCCGGCGCAGATCCACGGGCAGCCGACCCATTCGAGGACGTTGGCCTCGTTGACGTAGTCGTTGAGCACCATGTACATGCCCTTGTGCACCGCGTCCCAGTTATAGTCGGCGGACTGCACGATGCTCAGGATGCTCGGCTCGCGCTCGTAGAGCTTCTCGCTGTAGTCGTAGCTGCGGATGGCCTTGAGGATGGAGGCGGAGTGGCGCACGCCGCCGTTGGCCACCGTCGCGCAGTATTCGCACAGCTGCAGCGGGGAGAAGATGGAGTCGGACTGGCCGATGGCGGCCTGCAGCGTATCGCCGATACGCCACACGGTGCCGGTGTAATCGGCGTGGTTGGCCTGGTTGGACATGTTGCCGGTGGTCTCCACCAGCTCGATCCCGGTCGACACGCCCAGACCGAAGGCGTGGGCGTAATCGCCCATATCGTCGACGCCGAGCTGCTCGCCCACGGTGTAGAAGAAGAAATTGCACGAGTCGCGCAGCGCGGTGGTGACGTTCTCCTCCGGGTGGGTGAGGTTCTCGCCCTCGATGGCGGTCCAGATCCAGCACTGCGGCGCGTAGCCCTCGGCCGCGTACTTGGTGAACACGCCCTCGCACTTGACCTTGTCCTCGGTGTTGATGATGCCGCGGCTGAGCGAGGCGATGGCCACGCAGGGCTTGAAGGTGGACCCGGGCGCGTAGGCGCCCATGAGCGCGCGGTTGAACAGCGGCGCGTTCGGCGTCTCGAGCAGGTCCGCGTAATTCTCGATGATGGTGGACACGTCGAAGGTCGGCCAGCTCGCCAGGGCCAGCGGCTCGCCGGTGTTGACGTTCACGACCACGGCCGCGGCGCCGGTGATCTCGTCCTTCATCTCCGGGTCGTAGTCGCCGCGGGCGAGGCCCTCGGCGCGGGCCTGGTTGCGGGTCTTGATCATGCCCTCCACGCCGTTTGCGAGGATACGCTCCACCTGCTCCTGCAGGACGCTGTCGATGGTCAGATAGATGTGGTTGCCGGGCTCGGGCTCCTGGATGTACACGGTGGACAGGATGGTGCCGGAGGCGCTGCGCGTCTCGTTGACCTTGCCGTCCTCCCCGTGCAGGTAGCTCTCGAAGGCGTACTCGATGCCGTCCTTGCCGACCATGGCGTTGTTGGCGTAGTTGAGCAGGGAGTAGCGCTCGTACTCCTCCTGGGTCATGAGGCCGACGTAGCCGAGGATGTGCGCGGCGTACTCCGTGCCGTATTCGCGCAGGTAGGCGCGCTCGACCTCGATGCCGGTGAGCTTGTTCTCCATGATGGAGGAGATGAGCTTGGGGCTCGCGTCCTCGACGAAGTAGTAGTCCGCGGTGTTGATGGCGTAGCGCACGTTGATGGAATAGCGCACGCCCGCGATGATGCGCATCTCCTCGGCGGAGTAGCTGTTGTCGATCTCATAGCGGGTGCGCATGTAGCTGAGCAGCTCCACGGCGCTGGGGTTTTCCGGCAGGTCCTTGCTCTTGTCGACGAAGTAGGCCTGCAGCATGGTGCGCTGGATCTCGGTCATGTCCTCGTCGTACTCGAAGGGCGGCGTGCGCGTGATGGGCAGGTCGTCGGTATAGCTGTCGCCGTAGCTCTCGACCATGCGCGCGAGCTCCAGGATGGTGGCGTTGGGGTCGGCGTTGGCGAAGAGCTTGGAGACGTCCACCTTGAGGTTGTAGCACTCCTTGTTGCTGACCAGCACGCGCCCGTAGCGGTCGAGGATGTTGCCGCGGGCGGCGGTGATGGTGCGCTCGGTGCTGCTGACCTCGCTGCTGCGGTTATAATACTTTTCGCCCTCGATGATCTGCAGGCGGTACAGGAACACCGCGTAGATGGCGAGGATGAGCACCATGAGCACCGCGAGCGCGGCGATCCTTCCGGGTTTGATCAGTCTGTTCATAAGGTCCTTTCCAGAGGGGGCTTGCGCCGTGTGCGGCGCGGGTCCGAAAAAATCAATCGATCCAGTGCGCGGCCGGCAGATAGGCCAGCGGCGCGAAGGGCAGCGACCAGAGGGTCTGCAGCGCCACGGTGGAGAGCATCGTAAAGGAGAAGCTGTCCACGGCGGCGGTGCGCAGCATCTGGGCGAGGCCTGTCAGCGCGAGGCCCAGGAAGGCCGCGCCCATATAGGCGAAGAAGCGGCGGTTGATGAAAAACTGCGAGATGAAGCCGGAGCCGAAGGCCAGCGCCGGGAAGACGATCGTGAAGAGCACGGTGTTCTCCACGAAGGCCATGTCCGCGAAGATGCCGAGCACCAGGCTGATGACCGCGCCCCAGGACGCGCCCTCGAACATCCCCGCCGCCACGGCCACCGCCGGCAGGATCATCGGGCAGATGCCCGCGATGCGCAGCTGCGTGAAGAGCATGTTCTGCGCCAGCAGCGCCAGGAACAGGAACAGGGCGTAGCCCAGCACCCGCTTGAAGCGGATCTTGTCCAGCACGTTCTTTTTGAGGGTCTCGGCGAGGCGGTCTCCGCGCTCGCCGCGGGCGCGGTGCTGCGGCGGCCGCTCGGTCCGCTGCGGGGCGCCGTCCAGATCGGGCAGACGGCCGCCGGAATAAGAGATCTCAGCCATTTATTCCACCACCGTAAAGTCCTTGATGATGAACACCTGCACGAGCGAATCCAGGTCGCAGGCGGGCTGCACGATGCCGTACTCGATCTGCCCGCCGGCCTCGGTCTGCACGTTCGTGATCGTGCCGACCACGAGCCCCGCCGGGAACGCGCCGCCGGAGCCGGAGGTGATGACCTCGTCGCCCACGAAGATCTGCGCGCCGTCGGCGAGATAGGTGAGCTTGGCGACCTTGTTCTTCATCAGCGCGTACTCGCCCATGACCATGCCGGTGCTGCTGGTGCTGGTGACGTAGCCGCCCACGCTCATGTCGACGTCGATGAGGGTGCTCACGGTGGCCCAGTTGGTGCCGAGCTCCGTGATCTGCCCGACCAGCACGCCGTACTCGGTGATGACCGGGTCGCCCAGCTCGATGCCGCTGGTGTAGCCCTTGCTGATGGAGAACGAGCTCGACCAGTTGGAGGACGATCACAGCACCAGCTTGGCCGACTCCAGGATATAGTCCGTATGCTTCTCGCGCAGGTACAGCAGCTCCCGCAGGCGCTGGTTCTCCTCCGAGGCCTCGATGCCGTCGCGCGCGGACTGCTGCGCGTCGGCGAGCTGGGAGCGGAGGGATTCGTTCTCCGCCAGCAGCGAGTCGTACTGATAGAGGTAGCCGTAGATGGTGTCAAACCAGTTGACCGTGGAGCTCAGCACCTTGCGCACGGGGCCGGTGAGCACGTTCGTGGTGTTCTGCACGAAGCCGCTCTTGCCCGCGCGCGCCGCCTGGCCGACGCCGACCAGCAGCGCCACGGCCAGCACGATGATCGCGATGCGTATGCCGTTTTTCCGCAAATACTCTCTCAAAGGATCACAACTCCCTGTTCTTTCAGCATGGCGTCCAGCAGATGGAGGGGCAGGCCCATGACGTTGAAGAAGTCCCCCTCGATGGCGCGCACGAAGATGGCGCCCTTGCCCTGGGCGGCGTAGGCCCCGGCCTTGTCCATGGGCTCGCCGCTGTCGACGTAGCGGGCGATCTCCCCCTCGTCGAGCGGGCGGAAATGCACGCGGCTCTCGTCTGCCTCGCAGAGGCAGCGCCCGTTCCGGATCACGCACACCCCGGTGTAGACCGTGTGCGTCTCGCCGGACAGCTCCCGCAGCATGGCCATCGCCTCCTCGCGGGAGCGGGGCTTGCCGAGGATGCGCCCGCCGTGCCATACGATGGTGTCCGCCCCGATGACGACGGCGTCCTCCCCCGCGCGCGCGGCGACCTCGGCGGCCTTCGCCCGCGCGAGCGCGGTCACGTAAG
>JAFUUR010000135.1 GCA_017477695.1 Oscillospiraceae bacterium
GACCACGGCCCGGGATGGGGCGTCGATTAGTGGTGAACGTGCGCATGCTAAGCTTTGCGCATGCCACGCATCATGAAGCTACCAAGTCCCCGAGCATGACGGCCTGCGCTCGGATGCGGGAATGTAAATGACCGCCTGCGCCCGGAGAAGTTCCTGTTAAAGCGCTTTCGGACGGGGGTTCAACTCCCCCCATCTCCACCATAAGAAATAAGCCGCCCATTTGGGCGGCTTTTTCCTTTGTCATGAGTTGATTTATCCTGCTATAACGATGATCTAATATTGCATTTCTCCCATTTCTCTGGTAAACTATTCCTGCGACACAACTTTATATGTATATTACACAGCATAGGTATGCATTTTACCTTTGGTAAAAATGCATGCTCTATTTTGCATACCTATGTGTGTGTAAAAGTTGTGTCGCAGCAATCGGAGCCTGCGTTTTTCGTGCGCAGCCGTTCCGGCTGCGCACTTTTTTGTTATATGGGAGGTTCTATCATGAAGAAGCTGCTGATTTCGTTTATTCTTGCAGTGCTGCTCTCTTTTGCCATCAGCATCCCAGCTTTTGCAGTTGGTTCTGCCGATTGGTCCTCTGCCCCGACCATCACCAGTGTGTATGAGTTTTCAAAAGGTCAGATCTGTGTGGAATGGGAAGGCAATTCGCAGCTGTATCAAGTCTATTTGGACGGCAAAGTAGTTTCCACCGTCAATATCAAAAGCGCGATTCTTGATGTAAAGGAAGGTACCCATCAAATCACGATCATGCCGATTAACTATCAATCTAAAGGTGTTAACACAAATCTGGAGTTTGACATCATGGGCGTTGCTGGCAATCTTGACTTGGGCGCGCTTGGGATCGATCCGAAAAACCTGTTGCGGGGCACGCCTTCCGAGACGTTCAAACTGCGTTATGCGGTTAATCCGCTTATCGCTGCAGCTCCCGTGATCACCGACGCTACCACGGATTTTAACGGGAACGTTGTTCTCTCCTTTACTGACAAATACGATTCTGACGTATACCGGATTGCAATCAAAAGCGGGAAAGACACGAATTACGTGGAATTCGACAATACGGCAAAAGACGCTGCCTCTCTGATCACGAAGTCGAACGCCTCGGTCTCCGTCGTATTGGATCAGCAGTTTCTGAAAAAGCAGAGCTGTTTGATCCCGGAGCTCGATCAGAAATATACTTTCAGCGTCACGCTGCAGAAATGGCCTGTGAACCAAGTGGATAACAGCAAGGAAACGTCAACTGTGATCGAATCGAAGGAGGGGAAAGGATTTGATTACACGCCCTACGCAGCGTGGAAAAACGCTCCCGAAATCACATACGCCTCTCAAACCGCAGAAGGCGAGATCACTCTGCGCTGGTCACACGACGACAACGGGCTCGGCTGTGAGTATGAAGTCATCAGCTACGATAAAGTCCTCGGTATCAAAAAAGGCGAAACGGCATTAGGGAAAACTTCTGCAAAAGAATACATGATAGGCGATATGATGAACGGAAAGCATGTATTTGCCGTCGTCCCGGTATATTCACGGGAACGTGGATATTCTTCTGAACAAGTGACTGTTGAAGTCGCAAACAATTGGGTCGTTGCACCATCGTTTACATGCGAATCGACCGGCAGCAATCAAGTAAAACTGAAATGGACTTCGCCTGCTCAAATCGACAGCTATCACATCACCGTATACGCCGGCAGTGGTTCTTTGCTGCGTTTCGTGAATCTGGATTATAAAAAGTACAAAGAATTCGACGTACCCGCAAAAGCCGGAAATATGGACTATACTTTCCGTTATGACCAAAACACGGATCTCGAAACCGGTGTGAAGCTGAAAATCGAAATCTACGGTGTCCGGACCGCCGCCAATGGTTCTGAGCAGAGGTCTTCAACTTCTGTCCAGACGATCCTGTTAAAGTGAAAGCAGTCCTCGAATGAGATTGAAAGAAGGTGGCGAGCATAAAAGCATCACAAAGCTTAGTCTGCCCACAATGTGGAGCACCACTTCCCGCCGGATCAAGAGGTCAAGTTGTATGCGGCTTCTGTGGAACTGCTGTGGCGATCCGTTCTGATAACCTCAATTCCCAAGACGCGCGTACGGTCGGATATGAGTTTGAGCGTGGGCGTTATGATGCTCAAAACCAGCCTCTCGGCGAGGATCTCGCAAACAGGATCCAGACGCTGCTCCAACCCGTTGATGATCTGCAACAGACGAAGACTATCGTTGCCGAGCTAAAAAACGGACTGCAAGCCATTACCGCACAAGTCGAGAAGCACAACAAAGCCGACAAAGCAAAACTGGTCTGGCTCCCCCTGCTCGTATTGGCCGTTTCCATCGCGTTTTTCAGGTTTTTGGATGTCGGTCCAAAGATTCTCGCATGGGTTTTCGCTATCGGAACATTTGCGTTCCTGTGGATCCAGCGAAAAGCAAATGAAAAAGCATTGAAAAACAAATCCGCCACTCTGCAGAATAAGTATCACGAAGCAGTAAAGCATTTGAACTGGTTAAACCAAACGTATGACTTCGCGCTGATACCGGAATCCTACAGAAGGCATGAGCCAATGGCGTTTTTTATTCAAGTCTTAAAAAGCGGCCGAGCGCTATCGCTGCATCAGGCAATAACGCTGTATGAGGACGACAAACACAATAAAGCGATGTACAGGCTGCAGGCCGAACAGCTTGAATTGCAGGCCAGGCAAGTTGAATTGCAGAGGCAGCATTTGATGGAAGATCGAGAATTCTACGAGCAGCAGTTGGCGCAGGCCAGACAGAATAAAGGAATCGATCTGAAAACGGCACTGATCGCTGCAGGCGGGATTGTGCTCGCTGTCAGCGCCCTCAAAAACAAGCGGGATTGAGCCATCCGCTTACGCGCTTACGGTCTTTTCAAACATCAAATACAAATCACAGGCACGAAAAACATCACACAGGGCTGTGCGGGAAGGGCAGATACGCCCCTTTTGCACAGCCCTGTGCTTTCACGCCGCCTTCGACTCAGAAATACGCCGCGCGCTCTGCGTCCGTGAGACTGATATACGCATCGAGGCAGCGCAGGCATTCGTTTTCCCAGTCTTTCGCTGTGATCTTCAGCCGCAGCTCCGAAACGGCGTACTCCCACTGCCAGGTGCCGTACGACCAGCGCGCACGGTCGCGCTCGATCTCCGGGCGCAGCAGGCTCTCGTAGCAGTCCACCCGCTCGAGGATCCTTTCGTTGGAGAGGACCGTCTTGTATACCTCGCCGTAGCGCCGGAGGAAGGCCGCGCGGAAATCCGTGTTCCGCAGCAGGGAATCCAGAATGTTGCTGGCGTTCGTGTTGCCGTAGCCGATATCCGTCTTGTTGAAAAACACGCACGCCCACGGCGCGATCTCCTTCATCGCGCCGTCAAGGTCGAAAAGGACCATCTGATAGCGCCCGTCTGTCTCCGTGCTCCGGAAGAACTTCACGTTGCGGAAGAGATCCATGTTCGCGCTCACACCCTCGACGATGACCCAGTCGATAAAGCTGTCGATATCCAGCATCTCACAGGCGCGGCGGTAGTTCTCCGGGTCCGCCATGTCCGAGGATTTGATGAAGCTGTACATCTCCGCGTAGCTCTCGGGCTCGCCGTCGTGCGGCACAGCCGTCTCCACGCTGCTCCTGTCGACGCCGGCCCAGGCTGCGTACAGCTTTTCGGAGACGTTCTCCTTCATGCAATAGATCCCGTAATACGCGCCGTTTACGTAGACGATGCAGAACTTGCTGTGCTGTGTCAGCACACGATCAGACATGTCCAGGCAAAGATCCTGCCAGATCTCGGTGTTGAAGAGGCGGTAGGCCGCATCCTGCCCGGCACGGAGGATGAACGAATCGTAAGCCGTCTCGCCCGTGCCGAAGAGGTCGTAGGACAGGGTCCGCTCCGTAGGCGCTGCGCAGCCGTACCTTGACGTTTTTCTTGGGAAACTCGTAGATGCTGGACTTGCCCGAGAGGGAGAAGCCGCAGTCCAGACTGAACGCCCGCTCGCCGCCCTCGTACAGGCTGACGTTGCCCGGCTCCTCCATGGCCTTGCTGCCGCGGTTGAGCAGGGTATCGACCTGGCCGGGCGAATCCCCGGCGATGCTGACGATCGGCAGCGTATGCCCCTCGTTGAGGAAAAAGCTCAGCGTCAGAGGCGGGCTCGGCAGCGCGCCGTCCTCTACCGCCACCGCGCGGACCACCGTGCTCCTGTCGACGGTGATCGGCCCGGTGTATGCGCTGCTGGTCTCGTTCGGGCGTGAGCCGTCCAGCGTATAGTAGATCCTTCCCGCTCCCCGCAGCTCCACGCTGACCGCGCCCGTGCCTTCATACACGCCGTCCCGCGTCGGTGACGTCGGCGGCGCGGAGATCGTTCTGCCGGCCCTGCCGTCGTTCGGCGCGGCGGGCGTCGGCTTCTCAAAATAATAGTAACCGTTTTCATCGGGGAGGCGGCCGAGACTGCCGAAGTACGGAATATCGTGGAGCGCAGCGTAGTCCGCGAGCCGGCCGTTTTCATACAGATACAGTGACTCCCGCTCAGAATCCAGAGAAAAGCCCGTCGTAGGCTGATCCCATCGGTATTCGTCCGTGCACAGGAGCAGAAAATACGCGCCCGGTCCGAGCGTCTCATCGGGCAGACGGTATTGTTCCGGCTGCTCACTATCGTCCGTGAGAGAGTAGGCCGAGAGGCGGATCGCCTCGTCCGAGACGTTGCGCAGCTCGACCCAGTCGCTGTGCTGCTCGTCCGACTTGTATCCGATCCCATAGTCGGCGACCCGCACCTCGCTGATCTGCAGCGGCGACGCGCAGACGCGTGAAGCCTGAAAAGCGCGATAGCCCTCCACGTCGTTGGCGCAGCCGGGCGTGGCGAAGGCGGACGCAACGGTGTCACCGTCCGACCGGGAGACGGAGATATCCGCCCGGCCGTCGGTCAGCTCCAAGCTGTCCAGGAGCTAACCGTCCGGGCCGGAGAGGTAAACGCTTTCCCCTTCCGACAGCTTAAACCGCGCGTGGATCTCGCCTGCCGCGCTCTCTCCGCCGTCCGCAAAGACCAGCAGAAAGCCGTGTGCGGGCAGCTCGCGCTCCGGCAGAGGCGAGCGGGAAGACCCGTCCGCCTCATCGGACAGATACAGTCCCTCGAGCGAGACAGCCTCGTCCGCCGTGTTATACAGTTCGATCCAGTCCGGAAAGCTGCCGTCCGCCGCGGCAAGCGTGCTGCGGTTGCGCGCCATCGCCTCGCTGATCGTGATCGGCGAAGTAAAGGCCTGCACGGCGGACTGTTCCGTGGGCGGCTCCGTCGGCCCGTCCCCTTGCTCCGGCCGGGCCGCACAGCCGCACAGCAGCGCACAGCACATGAGCGCCGCAATTGTCCATTTCAGTTTCATCGTGACCTTTCCGTTTCTCCGTTGGTTCAACATCTTTAACTTATTATACACCCGATCTCAGCCTTCGTAAATGAAAAAATGGCGCGGCGCAGTTTCCCATCTTGGGTCTTTCCTAAAACGGAAACCTGTGGTACAATCTCCCCAGCAAGCGAAGGACGGTGATACGCCATGAAAAGGATCGTCGCCATACTGCTGTGCGCCGCGATGCTGCTTTCCCTCGCCGCGTGCGGCAAAAAGGGTAAGGAGGACGCCGGCGAGCAGACGGAGAGCGCCGCGTCGAAAAGTCCCGTCGTAAAGGTCGACATCTCACTGAGCAACCTCTATCAGTATTTTGAATATAAAGAGTTCCCAAGCATCGTGCGCGAGGACAATGACAAGATCTCTTCCGTGCAGGTCTCCTACGGGCTCGCCCTGCGCGAGGGCTACGAGGCCGCGAACCTCCCCGAATATGAGGACACGCTGGAGCTCACCTTCACGGCGGACGGCGTCATCAAAAGCGGCAGCTTCGTCGTGGATTTCGACACGCTGCAGTACAGCGGCGAGGAATACAGCGTCCAGCGGGAGACCGTGAGCGAGACGCTGGCCTTCTGGCCGGAAGGCAACCGCACCTTTATCTGGACCTTCGGCAACTACAGCAAGAGCAACATCCTCTATCTGGAGAACTTCCAGGTCACCCGCGCGACGGGCTGCATCTATCTGAAGAACACGTGAGCGGCGGCATTCCCCGGACGAATTCCGGGGAATTTCCCTGTCCGGCCGCGAGAGAAGGAGCGAGCCATGCAATTCTATTTCGCCCCGATGGAGGGCGTCACGAGCAGTATCTACCGCCGGGTCCACGCAGAGCTGTTTCCGGGTGTGGACCGGTATTACGCGCCCTTCCTCGCACCTGACGGCAGCGGCCGCTGCCGGGCGAGCAAGCTGAGGGACTTGCTGCCGGAGAACAACCGGGATATCGACGTGGTGCCGCAGATCCTGTGCAGCCGCGCGGAGGCTTTTCTCTCCCTCGCCCGGCAGCTCGCGGACCTCGGCTATCGGGAGGTCGACCTCAACGCGGGCTGCCCGTCGGCCACCGTCGTGCCCAAGCACAAGGGTGCCGGGATGCTGGCGGATCTGCGCGCACTGGACGATTTCCTCGCGGAGGTGTTCGCGCGCTGTCCGCTGCGCGTCTCGGTCAAGACCAGGCTCGGCCTGGAGAGCGCGGAAGAGTTCCCCGCGATCCTCGCGATCTACAATAAGTATCCCATCGAGCAGCTCATCATCCACGCGCGCGACAGGGCCGGCATGTACCGGAGCCGCCCCGACGTGGGCGCGTTCGCCGCGGCCTCCCGCGCGAGCCGCGCGCCCGTCTGCTATAACGGCGATATCTTCTCCCCTGCCGATCTTGACTCGGTGTGCGCCGCGGCGCCCGGCCTTTCATCCGTGATGGCAGGACGCGGCGCCGTGGCAAACCCGGCACTCTTCCGCGAGCTGCGCGGCGGCGCGCCGCTCGAGGCGCAGGAGCTGCGGGAGTTTCTGGATCGCTTGGAGGCGGAGGTGCTTGCCGCCGGCTTGAGCGAGCGTTTCGCGCTTGCGAGGCTGAAGGAAGTGTGGTACTACGTCATCCACATGTTCCCGGGCAGCGCCGCGGGCGCCAAGCGGATCAACAAGTCGCAGACGCTCGCCGATTACCGCGCGGCCGTCGCGTCGCTGTTCGCTGAAGGCCGCTTCTCCCCCGCCGCCGCGTTCCGCGGGTAAAAATTTCAAAAAAAGACTTGACATCGCGTAATGGTTGTGTATAATTAAATTGTACTTAATCATTTAAAAAACTTACGGAGGTATATCATGAACGTTTACGATTTCACCGTGAAGACCCGCAAGGGCGAAGAAGTCGATCTCGCCGATTACAAGGGCAAGGCCCTGCTGATCGTCAACACCGCCACCGGCTGCGGCTTTACTCCCCAGTACAAGGAACTGCAGGAAATCGACGATGCCCACAAGGACGACGGTCTGGAAATCCTGGACTTCCCCTGCAACCAGTTCGCC
>JAFUUR010000136.1 GCA_017477695.1 Oscillospiraceae bacterium
CAGCAGCGCCGCCGCGAGATAGCGCGCGCGGCGCAGATACAGCCCGCAGATCCGGCCGGTGCTGAGGCAGAGCAGATAGTCCGCCAGAAGGTTGAGGAAAAACAGCGCGTCTATGTAGATGACTTCCATGCCCGTATTATACGTCCGGCTTCCCCGCACAATTTGTCATTTGGGAATTGTCAAAAGTATCGACCTGTGATAAAATCATGAAACGGAATGATGAAATCGCTGCGGGAAGCGGCTGCAGGAGGCAAGTGGAATATGTGGTTCTGGTTTGCGGTCATCGCTCTTTTGTGTTGGAGCGGTTCCGATCTGTTCTCGAAGATCGGCTGCCAGGATGCGTCGGATAAGTACAGTCATCTGAAAATGGTCATGGCGGTGGGCTTGGTCATGGGCCTGCACGCCTGTTATGAAGTCTTTGCAAACGGCGTGGAGATCAGCTGGGGCATCATCCTGACCTATCTGCCCGTCTCCATGCTCTATATCCTGTCCATGGCGATCGGCTATCTGGGCCTGCGGTATATCGAGCTTTCGATCTCGTCGCCGATCTGCAACAGCTCCGGCGCGATCGTCGCCGTGCTGACCCTGGCCACCGCCGGGATCAGCGAGGATCTGCCCCCGGTCGCCCTCGTGGCGGTGGCGCTGGTGTGCGTCGGCGTCGTGGCCCTCGGGATCGTGGACTCCCGCGAGGACGAGGACCTGCGCCGCGCGCGGCAGGACGCTTCCAACCACCACTATGCCAAGAGCTGGATCGCCATCCTGATCCCCGTGATCTACTGCCTGCTGGACGCGCTGGGCACCTTCGCCGACAGCCGCGTGCTCGAAACGCTGGACGAGGATTCGGCGAACGTGGCTTACGAGCTGACCTTCCTCATCATGGGCGTGCTGTGCGCCGTGTACGTTCTGGGGATCAAGAAGCAGAAGCTGCTGCCCCGGCAGGAGGCGCCCACGTATACCGGCGCCATCTTCGAGACGGCGGGCCAGTTTTTCTACATCTACGCGCTGGCGGACACGGAGCACGTCGCTTTCGCCGCGCCCATCATCTCGTCTTACTGCGTGGCCTCCGTGCTCTGGAGCCGGCTCTTCCTGAAGGAGAAGCTCTCCGGTAAGCACTACGCCTGCGTCGCGCTCGTGATCGTCGGCATCGTGATCATGGGCATACTGGATATATGAACGGGCTCGGCCCGAACCGGATAAAAAGGAGAGAGCAATGGAACCTGTCTATAAGCGCGTACTGATCAAGATCAGCGGCGAGGCCCTCGCGGGAGAGAAGAAGACCGGGTATGACTTCGCCTTCGTTTCCCGCGTCTGCGAGACGGTGAAGGCCTGCACGCAGCTCGGCGTACAGGTCGGCATGGTGATCGGCGGCGGCAACTTCTGGCGCGGCGTCAAGGACGGCGCGGGCAAGGTCGAGCGCGTGAGCGCGGACCGGATGGGTATGCTCGCCACGGCGATCAACTGCCTCGCCGTGGGAGACGTGTTCAAGCAGCTCGGCGCGGATGCGCGCGTTATGACCGCCATGGACATCCAAGGCGTGGGCGAGCGGTACGACACCCGCAGGACCATCGAATACCTCGAGGCGGGCAGCGTGGTGCTCTTTGCCTGCGGCACGGGGCAGCCCTTCTTCTCCACGGACACGGCGGCCGTCCTGCGCGCGGCAGAGATCCACGCCGACGCGATCCTGCTCGCCAAGAACATCGACGGCGTTTACAGCGCCGACCCCAACAGCGACCCCACGGCGGTGAAGTTCGACGCGATCAGCTACGACGAGGTGCTGGCAAGGCACCTGGCCGTCATGGACAGCACGGCGACGAGCCTCGCCATGGATAACGGCATCCCCGTCATCGTCTTCGCGCTCGCGCAGCCGGAGAACATCACCCGCGTCCTGTGCGGGGAGAAGATCGGCACGACCGTAAAGTAGAAACTTCAGATACGAAACAACGATACAGGAGGTAAGAACATGTCTGATTATCCGGAATTTGAAAGCAAAATGAAAAAGACCTGCGAGGCGCTCAGCACGCAGCTCGCGACCATCCGCGCCGGCCGCGCCAACGCCGCCGTTCTGGACCAGATCCAGGTGGATTACTACGGCGTGCCGACCCCGATCCAGCAGGTGGCCTCCGTGGCCACGCCCGATCCCCGCTCTCTGCTGATCCAGCCGTGGGACGCGTCCGTGCTCAAGGGCATCGAGCGGGCGATCCTCGCCTCGGATCTCGGCATCAATCCCCAGAACGACGGGCGCATGATCCGCCTGGTCTTCCCGCCGCTGACGGAGGAGCGCCGCAAGGAGCTGGCCAAGCAGACCAAGAAGTACGGCGAGGAGAGCAAGGTCGCCATCCGCAACATCCGCCGCGACGCGATCGAGAAATTCAAGAAGCAGCAAAAGGCCTCTGAGATCACCGAGGACGATTACAAGATCGCCGAGAAGGATATCCAGAAGCTGACGGACGACTATATCAAGGAGATCGACAAGATCACCGAGAAGAAAGAAAAAGAACTGACGGAGATCTGATGAGCACGGCAAACACGACCAATCCGGCGGGGGAGCGGGAGACGCCCGGACTTCCCCGCCATATTGCGATCATCCTGGACGGCAACGGCCGCTGGGCAAAGCGCCGCGGCCTGCCCCGCACGGCCGGTCACGCGGCCGGCGCGGAGAATTTCCGCAAGATCGCCACGTACTGCAAGAATATCGGGGTAGAATACCTGACGGTATACGCCTTTTCCACCGAGAACTGGAAGCGCCCGGAGGACGAGGTCAGGACCATCATGCGCCTGCTCGGCCGCTACCTGCACGAGGCCATCGACACGATGGAGAAGGACCATATCAGGATGAAGGTCCTGGGCGACGTGCAGGGGCTGAGCCCGGAGCTGCAGGCGCTCGTGGCCCGGACCGACGAGATCTCCGAGCGCTATGAGGGCTTCCAGGCCAACATCTGCCTCAACTACGGCGGGCGCAGCGAGATCGTCCAGGCGGCCAGGCGCTACGCCGCGGCGCTTGCGGCCGGGCAGGCGGAGGAGCTGACGGAGGAGGTCTTCGGCGGCTATCTCTATTCCGCCGGCATCCCGGACCCGGATCTGCTGATCCGCCCGGGCGGCGAGCAGCGCGTCTCGAATTTCCTGCTGTGGCAGTGCGCCTACGCGGAGTTTTATTTCACGGACGTGCTGTGGCCGGATTTTGACACGGCGGAGCTGGACAAGGCCATCGCGGCCTATCAGGCGCGCGACCGGCGCTACGGCGGGGTGAAGAATCCGTGACCGAGATCCAGGAAAAGCTCTTCGCCCTGCAGGACGCCGCCTACGGGGACTTTAACGCGAAGCTCCTGCCCACGGTGGACAGGGCGCGGATCATCGGCGTGAGGACCCCCGCCCTGCGGAAGCTGGCAAGGGAACTGCTGAAGACTGCCGATACCGGGGCGTTCATGGCACGGCTGCCCCACGCATATTTTGAAGAGGACGGCCTGCACGCAGCCTTTATCGAGGCGATCAAGGACTTTGATGCCTGCCTCCAGCAGGTGGAACGCTTTCTGCCGTACGTCGACAACTGGGCCACCTGCGACAGTCTGAGCCCCGCGTGTTTCAAAAAGAACCGCGACAGGCTCATCCCCGACGTCCGCCGCTGGCTGGAGAGCGAGCGGCTCTACACCGTGCGCTTCGGCATCGGGATGCTGATGCAGCACTTCCTGGACGCGGATTTTGACCTGAAATACCCGGAGGCGGTCGCCTCTGTCCGCTCCGAAGAATATTACATCCGCATGATGGTCGCCTGGTATTTCGC
>JAFUUR010000137.1 GCA_017477695.1 Oscillospiraceae bacterium
ATTACGTCGTGCACGAGAACCACGGCATCGGCCGCTTTGCCGGCATCGTGAAGATGCAGGTGGACGGTTTTGAAAAGGACTACGTCAAGATCAGCTACGCGGGCACGGACAGTCTCTACGTCCCGGCCACGCAGCTCGATCTCGTGACCAAATACACGGGCGGCGGCGAGGAAAAGCCGGTGCGTCTGTCGAAGATGGGCGGCGCCGAGTGGGCCAGGACCCGCTCCCGGGCCAAGTCCGCCGCCAAAGAGATGGCGGGCAAGCTCATCGCCCTCTACGCCGAGCGGCAGCGCCTGCCAGGCTACGCCTTCTCTCCCGACAGCGAGTGGCAGCGGGAGTTCGAGGACAACTTCGGCTACACCGAGACGGACGACCAACTGCGCTGCACGGCGGAGATCAAGCGCGACATGGAGGCTGCCGTGCCCATGGACCGGCTGCTGTGCGGCGACGTGGGCTTCGGCAAGACGGAGGTCGCCCTGCGCGCGGTGATGAAATGCGTGCTCGACGGCAAGCAGGCCGCCTTCCTCGTGCCGACGACGGTGCTCGCCCAGCAGCATTACCAGACGGCGCTGCAGCGCTTCTTCGGCTTCCCGGTGAACATCGCGGTGCTCAGCCGCTTCAAGACCGGCGCCCAGGCCGCGCAGACCCTCGAGGACATCGCCAGCGGCAAGTGCGACCTGGTCATCGGCACGCACAGGCTCCTGTCGAAGGACGTGAAGTTCAAGGATCTGGGACTGCTGGTGGTCGACGAGGAGCAGCGCTTCGGCGTGACGCACAAGGAGCACATCAAGGAGCTGAGCCGCGGCGTGGACGTGCTGACCCTTTCCGCCACGCCCATCCCCCGCACGCTGAACATGGCCATGTCCGGCATCCGGGACATGTCGAGCATCGAGGAGCCGCCGGAGGACCGCCTGCCGGTGCAGACCTTCGTGATCGAGCACGACTGGGGCGTCGTCACAGACGCCATCCGCAGGGAGCTGCAGCGCGGCGGGCAGGTCTACTACCTGCACAACCGCGTCGAAGATATCGACCGCACGGCGGCGCGGCTCATGAAGCTGCTGCCGGAGGTCTCCGTCGCGGTGGCGCACGGGCAGATGGACAAGGCCATGCTCGCCTCCGTCATGGAGAACGTGGTCAACAATCAGGTGCAGGTGCTGGTCTGCACGACCATCATCGAGACCGGCATCGACATCCCCAACGTGAACACCCTCATCATCGAGGACGCGGACAGGCTGGGCCTTGCGCAGCTCCACCAGATCCGCGGTCGCGTGGGCCGCTCGACCCGCCGCGCCTCGGCCTATCTGACCTTCCGCCGGGACAAGGTGCTCACCGAGATCGCGGAAAAGCGGCTGAGCGCCATCCGCGATTTCGCCCAGTTCGGCTCCGGCTTCAAGATCGCCATGCGCGACCTGGAGATCCGCGGCGCGGGCAACCTCCTGGGCGCGGAGCAGTCCGGCCACATGGTGGACGTGGGCTACGACATGTATATGAAGCTGCTCAACGAGGCTGTGCTGGAGGCGCGCGGGATCGAGCCGCCCGTCCGGGCGGACTGCTCGGCAGACCTCGCCGTCGCCGCGAACATCCCCGACCGCTATATCTCCTCCTCCGAGCAGCGCATGGATATCTACCGGCGCATCGCTAACATCCGCACCGAGGAGGAGGCGGACGACCTGACCGACGAGCTGATCGACCGCTTCGGCGACCCGCCGCCGGGCGTGAACGCCCTCATCCACGTGGCGCTGCTGCGCGGCGAGGCGGGCCGGGCGGGCATCACGGACATCGCCCAGAAACAGGGGAGCCTGCGCTTTACGGTCAAGGACTTCGATATGGCGAAGGTCTCCGCGCTCTACGCCCTGCCGGAATACAAGGGCCGCCTGCGCGTGGAGGCGGGCTCCAAGCCCTGCCTGAGCCTGAAGATCAAGTCGAAGTCCCGCGTGATCGAGGAAGCCCGCCGCTTTACCGCCGACTGGGGCGCGCCGCCGGAAACGGTGAATAATCGGTAAATTCCGCCGCCGTGCACTTGTGATGCGGCCGCCGCGGTGGTATAAGTAGAACGATGTGACATGATAAGTATTTCTCACCGCCGCGGCTACCGCGGCGAACCGGAGGACGAAGGGAAAGGAACGAAAGCTATGAAAAAAACGATCGCGATCCTGTTGGTGGTCTGTCTGATCCTGGGCGGCGCCATCGGCTATTTCGGGCAGCAGAGCGCCCGGACCCCGCAGACGCCCCAGGCGGAGACGGTGACCGTTGAAGGGCAGACCGCGGCCCCCGCGGACGACGGCCCCGCCGTCGACGAGACCTACGTCGACGCGCAGGTCGACGCGCTCATGAACGGTCCCGAGATCCCGACGCTGGATCTGGAGCGGCTCTACGCCGAGCATGCGCCGGACGAGGTGATCCTGACCGTCGACGGCCGGGAGGAGACCTGGGGAGATTACTTCTACTTCCTGGCCTCCCAGGTGGATTACGTGGAGAGCTACTTCTCCTCGATGGCGTCCTATTACGGTATGCAGCTGGGCTGGGGCGATGTGGTCGAGGGAGAGGACACGACCTACGCGGATCTCACCGCGGCGAGCGCCGAGGACGCGCTCCGGCAGTTTGCCGCAATCGAGGGCTTTGCCCGCGAGAACGGGGTCGAGCTGACCGACGCCAACCGCGAGGCCATAGCCGGGCAGCTCGCGGCAGATATCGCCTCCGTCTGCGGCGAGGACGGTACCGAGGCCGACTTCGAGGACTACCTCGGTACGCTGTACATGAGCCGGGCGATGTACGACCGGATCAATGCCGTCAACGCGCTGTACCAGGAGGGCTTCCTCCAGCTCTACGGCGAGAACGGTGAGACCCTGGACGACGAGGCCGCCCTGCGCTACCTGGAGGACAACGCCTACGTCTCCGCCAACCACATCCTGCTCATGACGCTCGACGCCGCCACCGGCGAGCCGCTCGACGAGGCGGCGGCTGCGGAAAAGGCGGCCACCGCGCAGCGCCTGGCCGACGAGCTGAAGGCCATCGAGGATCCGGAGGAGCGGCTCGTGCGCTTTGAGGAGCTCAAGGAGGAGTACTGTGAGGACACCGGCAAGGCCGCCTATCCGAAGGGCTACACCTTCACGCCCGGCACCATGGTCACGGAGTTCGAGGACGCCTGCGCGGCCCTCGGGGACTATGAGGTGTCCGATCCGGTGCAGTCCAGCTACGGCTATCACGTGATCCTGAAGCTGCCCGCGGACGCTGAGGCGCAGCTCTTCGACAGCAGCGGCAGCGGCCTCACGGCCCGGGCTGCCGCGGCCAACGCCGAATACGGCGAGCGCCTGCAGGCCTATCTGGACGCGCTGACGGTGGAATACGTCGAGGGCTTCGAGGCGCCGGACCTGCTGCAGTACGCAGAGGACTGACGCGCGGACAGCCGCAAAGCACGCGAAAGCGCCTCCCGGCCAGGCGGCCGGGGGGCGCTTTCTGAGACCAAAAGGAGAGATCCCCATGAACGACACGGATCACAAAGCGGCGCACGCCGCACCCGCGCGGATCGAGGTGCGCGGCGGGCGGGTGCACAATCTGAAGAATATCGACGTGGACGTCCCGCTCAACAAGATCGTGGGCGTCGCGGGCGTATCCGGCTCCGGCAAATCCTCGCTGGCGCTGGGCATCCTCTACGCGGAGGGCTCGCGGCGGTATCTGGAGTCGCTCTCCACCTATACGCGGCGGCGCATGACCCAGGCCGAAAAGGCGCAGGTGGACGAGGTGCTGTACGTGCCCGCGGCGCTGGCGCTGCGGCAGCGGCCCGGCGTGCCCGGGATCCGCAGCACCTTCGGCACGGGCACGGAGCTGCTCAACAGCCTGCGGCTGATGTTTTCCCGGCTGTCCTCCCATCGCTGCCCGAACGGACACTATGTGGAACCGGGATTCCAGGTGTCCCTCATGCAGGAGATCGTATGTCCGGAATGCGGAGAGCATTTTTACGGTCCCGGCGCGGAGGAGCTGGCCTTCAATTCCCAGGGAGCCTGCAAGTGCTGCGGCGGCACCGGCACGGTCCGGACGGTGGACCGCGGTACGCTGGTCCCGGATGAGGGGCTCTCCATCGACGAGGGCGCCGTGGCGCCCTGGAATTCCCTCATGTGGTCCCTGATGACCGATGTCTGCCGCGCCATGGGGGTGCGGACGGATATTCCCTTCCGGGACCTGACAGAAGAAGAAAAGGCGATCGTCTACGACGGTCCGATGGTAAAAAAGCATATTTTTTACCGCCCGAAAAAGGCGGACACCGCCACGGCCGGAGAAATGGACTTCACCTACTACCGCGCGACGGCCACCGTCTTGAACGCGCTGAACAAGGTGAAGGACGAAAAGGGCATGAAGCGGGTGGAAAAGTTCCTCCGGGAGGACGTTTGCCCGGAATGCCGCGGCACAAGGCTGTCGGACGCCGCCCGTGCCCCCCGGCTGATGGGCATCTCCCTGGATCAGGCCTGCCAGATGACCCTGAAGGATTCCATTGAATGGGTCCGGCGCGTGCCCGATTCCCTGCCGGAGGCGATGCGGCCCATGGCGCGGAATATCTGTGAGGCTTATCTGGAGGTGGCGGCCAGGCTGATGGAACTGGGGCTGGGTTATCTCACCCTGGAC
>JAFUUR010000138.1 GCA_017477695.1 Oscillospiraceae bacterium
AGGGAGACCTGCGCGAAGCCCAAGGCGTTGCGCTTCTCCGTGCCGCCGAAAATAACGTCCTCCATCTTGGACCCGCGCAGCGCCTTGCTGCGCTGCTCGCCCATGACCCAGAGGATCGCGTCGGCAATGTTCGACTTGCCCGAGCCGTTCGGCCCCACGATCGCCGTGATGTCCTTTTCAAATGTGAGACGGGTCTTGTCCGGGAAGGACTTGAAGCCCTGAATTTCCAAAGCCTTTAGATACAAATGACCGACCTCGATACGCTTCTTTGAATTTTAGCACTAACTGTATAATTATATTATATCTCCGCCGTTTTTTCAACGGGGATCCAGCAGATTTCCTCATTTTTTAAGGGCGTCTGCCGCACCTGCAGCTCCTCGAGTCCGAACTCCTCGCAGAGCCTGCGCACGTTTTCCCTGTGCTGCCCCACGAGCTGCGAGGTCCTGCGCGGATCGACGCCGATGCACGCGCGCCCCCTGGTGCCGTGCTCCCGCAGGAGATTGCGCGCCTTCTCGTACAGGATGCGGCTCCTGACCAGCTCGCCCAGCGCTGGGTGATAGGCGCCCGCGGCCGCGGCGCCGCCCGACAATTCCTCCGTCGGGTTGAGGCCCAGACGGATCACCGGGACGCCGGCCGACTCGAAAAGCGGCAGCAGCTTTGCGCACAGGCGCACCGCGTCCTCCACCGTGTGCTCGCGGTAAACGCCCGCGCGCCACAGGCGGTACAGCTCCGTCTCCCGCACGATCACCGTGGGGTAGATGCGCACGCCGTCCGGCTCGAGAGCAATGAGCCTGCGCGCCGTTTCCAGACTCTTTTCATCCGTGTCGCCCGGCAGGCCCGTCATCATCTGCAGGATCAGCCGGAAGCCGGCCGCCTTGACGAGGCGCGCCGCCTTCTCCACGTCCGCCGCCGTGTGCCCGCGTCCGGACAGACGCAGCACCTCGTCGTCCATCGACTGCGCGCCGAGCTCCACCGTCTCCACGCCGCAGGCGCGCAGGCGTTTGAGCACGTTCTCGTCCACCGCGTCGGGCCGGGTGGACAAGCGGATCGACTCGATCATGCCCGCGTCCAGCGCCTCGCGCGCGGCGGCCAGCAGCGCGGTCTGCTCCGTCTCCGGGATGGCCGTGAAGCTGCCCCCATAAAATGCCAGTTGCCGCTTTGCCCCGTTCCGGGGCAAGGCGGCTGCTCGTTCGACGGCTTCTCTGACGGTCTCGGCGGTGGCCGGCGTCTGCGCGCCGGAGATGCGGCGCTGATCGCAGAAAACGCAGGCGTGACCGCAGCCGAGATGCGGCACGAAAACCGGGATGATATACGCGCGCGCACTCATGACCGCAGGATCTCCAGGGCCTGCTTCGCGGCCATCTGCTCGGCTTCTTTTTTCGTGCGCCCCGTGCCCTCGCCGACGCTCTCGCCGTTGACGGTCACACGGAAGGTGAAGCGCTTATTGTGATCCGGCCCGGACTCTCCGATGAGCTCATAGCGGATGTGCTGGTCGGCCTTGCGCTGCACCAGCTCCTGCAGCTCGGTCTTGAAATCGCCGGAGCGGTGCTCCTCGCTGATCTCAGCTCCGCTGAGCACCTTGTCCAGGATGAATGCGCGGGCCTGTTCGAGCCCCGCGTCCAGATAGAGCGCGGCGATGACGGCTTCCACCATGTCCGCGAGGATGGACGGCCGCTCCCGACCGCCGCTGTGCTCCTCGCCGCGGCCGAGGCGCATATACTTTCCGAGCTCCAGCTCCTCCGCCACTTTATGCAGGCTGCCCTCGCATACGAGCTCCGCCCGCAGGCGGGTCATGCTGCCCTCCGGCAGTGCGGGCTCGTGGGCATAGAGAAAGTCCGCCGCGGTGAAGCCGAGGATCGAGTCGCCCAGGAATTCCAGGCGCTCGTAGCTCTGGCAGGCGGGGTCCCGCTGCTCGTTTGCGTAGGAGCTGTGGGTCAGCGCCGTCTGCAGGAGCGCGGGATCGCGGAAGCGGTATCCGATCTTTTCTTCCAGTTCGCGCATGGTCACTCGGTCTTGAGCTTCATGTAGTCGATGTTGGCGCCGATCTCCTCGATGATCCCGGAGTCGACGAAAGCGACGGCCTGCCGCATGGCGGCGAAGAAGCTCGCCGCGTTGGAGGAGCCGTGCGCCTTGATCACGGGCTTGCTGATGCCGACCAGCGCCGTGCCGCCGACCTCATTCACGTCCATGGACTTCTTCATGGCGGCAAGGTCGCTCTTGAGCACCGCGGCCGCGAGCTTGTTGACGGCGCTCTTATAGAACACGCCCTTGAGCTGGGACATGATGTACTTGATGACGCCCTCCGTCCCCTTGAGCAGGACGTTGCCCGTAAAGCCGTCGGTCACGACGACGTCAGCCTCCCCGGCAAAAACGCCGGTGCCCTCGACGTTGCCTACGAAGCAGATGCGCCCCTCGTCGTGCGCCTTCTGCAGCAGGGCGAAGGTCTGGCGCTGGAGCTCGGCGCCCTTGGTATCCTCCGTGCCGACGTTCAGCAGGCCCACGCGCGGCAGCGCGCAGCCCATGAGCTTCTTGGCGTAAAAGCTGCCCATGTAGGCAAACTGCAGTAGGTACTCCGCCGTGCACTCCACGTTCGCGCCGCAGTCGATCAGCATGACGCCGTGTTCGCCGGCGGGAAGAACGGGGGCCAGCGCCGCGCGGCGGATGCCGCGGATGCGCTTGACGGTCAGCGTAGCCCCGGTGAGCAGCGCGCCGGTGCTGCCGGCGGAGACCATCGCGTCGCCCTCGCCGTTTTTCAGCATCGTCAGCGCCACGGCCATGGAGGAATCCTTTTTGCGCCGGGTCGCGGTGCTGGGATCGTCCTCCATGGTGATCACCTCGCGGGCATCCACCACGGGGATATCCGTGCAATTCTCCGCCTGCAGGCAGGCTTCCACTTCTTCCTTGCGTCCGACCAGCGTCACGTCCACGCCGAGCTCGCGTCGTGCGCGCACCGCGCCCTTGACGATCTCCTGCGGGGCGTTATCGCCGCCCATCGCGTCAACGATGATTCTCACAATCGAATACCTCCCTGTTCAGCAACGTATCTATGATCGCAAGCGAACGCTTCGAGATCTCCGCGTTCTTATTTCTCTTTCCCTTTACCCGGTGATCCAGCGGTTTGATGATGCCGAAGTTGATATTCATCGGCTGGAAATCGCCCACGCTGCCGCCGGAGATGTAGAGCCCGAGCGCGCCGATGGCGGTCTCCTGCGGGAAGTCCACCGGGGGCAGGCCCAGCACGCGGGCCGCCGTCTCGATCCCGACCAGCATGCCGGAAGCCGCGGACTCCACGTAGCCCTCCACGCCGGTCATCTGCCCGGCGAAGCTGATGCGCGGCTCTGCGATCAGGCGGTAATACCGGTCAAGCAGGCCGGGGCTGTTCAGATATGTGTTGCGGTGCATGACGCCGTAGCGCACGAACTCCGCGTCGCGCAGGGCCGGTATCATGGAAAACACCCGCTTCTGCTCGCCCCAGGTCAGATGGGTCTGGAAGCCCACCATGTTGTAGATCGTGCCGTCGGCGTTATCGCGCCTGAGCTGCACCACCGCGTAATTCTCGCGGCCGGTGCGCGGATCCTTCAGCCCGACCGGCTTGAGCGGGCCGTAGCGCAGCGTGTCCACGCCGCGCCGGGCCATGACCTCCACCGGCATGCAGCCCTCGAAGACGCCCGCGTCGTCGAAGCCGTGCACCTCCGCCTCCTTGGCGTTCACCAGCTCCGTGACGAAAGCCAGGTACTCGTCCTTGTCCATCGGGCAGTTTACATAATCCGCCGTCCCCTTGTCGTAACGGGAGGCGAAGAAGGCGCTGTCCATATCCACGCTCTCAAGCGTGACGATCGGCGCGACCGCGTCGTAGAAGTGCAGGTCGCTCTCCGGGCAGCGGGCAGCGATGGCGTCGGCAATGGCGTCGCTGCTCAGGGGGCCCGTTGCGACGACGACTTCTCCCTCCGGGATCTCCGTCGCCTCCCGGCGCTCGATCTCGATCCCCTCGCAAGCCTCAAGCTTCTCCGTGATATACCGGGAGAAGCCGACCCTGTCGACGGCCAGCGCGCCGCCGGCCGCCACGCGGTTGGCGTCCGCGCTCTCCATGATGAGCGAGCCCATTTTCCGCATCTCCGCCTTCAGCAGGCCCACGGCGTTGGTGAGCTCGTCGCTGCGCAGGGAATTGGAGCAGACCAGCTCCGCAAAGTATTCGGATGTGTGGGCCGGGGACATGCGCGCCGGCTTCATCTCCACCAGGCGCACGGGTACCCCGCGTTTCGCGAGCTGCCAGGCGCATTCGCTGCCCGCCAGCCCCGCGCCGAGAACGGTGACTCTATCCATATTTATTCCTTCGTTTTCGACGTTTTCGTCGTTTTCTTTGTCGTCGCGGTCTTTTTCGCCGTCTTTTTGCCCGCCGTCTTCTTCGTGGCGGAGGCGCTCTTCTCCTGCGCCGTTTTTTTCTTATAGACGCGCTTATCCTCCGGGACGAAGTTCGGACAGGCCTCGTTGATGCAGAAGGACTTGAGCGGGCCGCGGCCGCTGCGCTTGAACAGCGTCTTCCCGCAGGCGGGGCAGTAATCCTTGGTGGGCACATCCCAGGTGATGAAGCCGCAATCCGTCCCGCGCTCACAGGCGTAGAACACGTAGCCCTTCCTGGAGGTGCGCTTCAGGATGCGGCTGCCGCACTTGGGGCACTTGCCCGGCATCTCCACCACGATGGGCTTCGTGAAGGTGCACTCTGGGAAGCCCGGGCAGGCCAGAAAGTGGCCGAACTTGCCCTTCTTGACCACCATCTGCCGGCCGCAGACCTCGCAGAACTCGTCGCTGAGAACGTCCGGCACCTTGATGCGCACACCGTCCATAGCGGATTCGGCCTGCTCGTATTCCTTGTTGAAATCCTCGTAGAACTCCGAGAGCACGTCCCGCCAGTCTGCCTTGCCGTTCTCGATCTCGTCCAGCTCGCCCTCCATGTGGTTGGTGAACTTGAGATCCACGATGTCGGCAAAGTGCTCCTTCATAAGGCCTGTGACCACCTCGCCGAGCGGCGTGGGGCGCAGATACTTGCCCTCCTTGATCACATAGTCGTGCGCGGTGATGGTCGAGATCGTCGGCGCGTAGGTCGACGGGCGGCCGATGCCCTTCTCCTCCATGGCGCGGATGAGCGTGGCCTCGGTATAACGGGCGGGCGGCTGCGTGAACTGCTGATCCGGGATCATCTTCCCGAGCTTCAGCAGGTCCCCCTCGCCGAGAGACGGCAGCGGATTATCCAGCTCGCTGCTCTCCTCGTCGCGCGCCTCCTCGTAGACGGCCGTATAGCCGGGAAATTTCAGCTCCGAATAGTTGGCGCGGAAGGTGTAGCCCGCGGCGTCCACGTCCACGGAGACGTTGTCGTACACGGCGTTGGCCATCTGGCAGGCGGTGAAGCGGCCCCAGATCAGCCGGTAGAGCCGATACTGCTCCTGCGTCAGATCCCTGCGCACCATTTCGGGCGTGAGGTTCACGTCCGTGGGACGAATGGCCTCGTGCGCGTCCTGCGCGCCGGCCTTGGTCTTGAAGCGGCGGACCTGCGCCGGGCAGTAGGCCGCGCCGTAGCGCTCGCGGATGAAGGCGCGCGCGGCGCTCAGCGCCTCTTCGGAAAGGCGCAGAGAGTCGGTACGCATATAGGTGATCAGACCGATGCTGCCGCGGCCGCTGATCTCCACGCCCTCGTAGAGCTGCTGTGCGATGGACATGGTGCGCCGCGGGGTCATGTTGAGCCTGCGGGACGCCTCCTGCTGCAGCGTGGAGGTGATGAAGGGGGGCGCGGGCGTGCGCTGCTTCTCGCCGCGCTTGACGCTGCTGACCGTAAAGGGCGCGTCCTTCGTCGCGGCAATGACGGTATCGACCTCCGCCTTGCTCCTGAGCTCCTGTTTTTTCTCTCCCCGGCCGTAGAACCTGGCGGTAAAGCTGCCGCCCTCGGCGCAGGAGAGGTTCGCGTCGAGCAGCCAATATTCCTCGCTGACGAAGGCCTTGATCTCCTCCTCGCGATCCACCACCATGCGCGTCGCGACCGACTGTACCCGCCCCGCGGATAGGCCCGTCTTGACCTTGCGCCAGAGCAGGGGCGAGAGCTTGTAGCCCACGATGCGGTCCAGGATGCGGCGCGCCTGCTGGGCGTCCACCAGATCCTGGTCGATGCTGCGCGGGTGTCGGATGCTCTCCGTCACGACCTTTTTCGTGATCTCGTTGAAGGTCACGCGCTTGGCCTTCTCGTCCGGCAGGTCGAGCAGCTCCTTCAGGTGCCAGGAGATCGCCTCTCCCTCGCGGTCAGGGTCCGTCGCGAGATAGACGGTCCCCGCGGTTTTGGCCTCCTTCTTGAGCTGAGTGATCAGCTCCGCCTTATCCCGCACGGGAATATACTGCGGCTCGAAGCCGTTTTCTATATCCACGCCCATCTTGCTCTTCGGCAGATCCCGGAGATGCCCCATGGACGCTGTCACTCTATAATCGCCGCCCAGATACTTTTCGATCGTCTTCGCCTTCGCGGGAGATTCGACGATGACCAGATCCTTCGCTTTTGCCATTTGGTTTCCTCACTTCTTCGCTGTATTCAATACGACGCGCCTTCCGGCGGCCCGCCGCACGTAGCCCTTGATCTCCAGGATCGTGAGCTGGGCCAGTACGGTGTGCGTGGGCAGACCGGTCGCCTCGATGATATCATCGATATGGCTTGCGTCGC
Source organism: Oscillospiraceae bacterium (assembly GCA_017477695.1). Lineage (GTDB taxonomy): Bacteria > Bacillota > Clostridia > Oscillospirales > Oscillospiraceae > Limivicinus. The sequence goes on from JAFUUR010000138.1 coordinate 6,701, forward strand.
GGTCGATCGCCGTGACGATCTTGAGCTGATCCTCCGTCAAGCCGGCGAGCTGTTCCGCCAAGTCAATATAAACTTTGCCCTCCGGCTTGTCAATGGCTTTTTTCTCGGCCTCTTCCGGCGCGGGCGGCGCTTCCGCCGGCTCCTCTACCGCTGGGCGGGCGTACGCGCATTCTTTCAGTTTGTCCGGATACAGGGCCTCGAATTCACTCAGCACGTCCCAGCCGCTCGTCACGAGCTTCGCCCCGTCCTTGAGCATTGCGAGCGTGCCGGCGCTGTTGGCCGCGTCCGCGTTCCCGGGCACGGCGAAGATCTCCTTGCCCTGCTCGGCGGCCTCCTCGATGAAGAGCTGCGTGCCGCTCCTGGCCGGCGCCTCCACGACCACCACGCCGACGGAGAGCCCCGAGGCGACGCGGTTGCGTTCGCGGAAAAAGCTGCGCAGCGGCTGCGTGCCCGGCGGGTACTCGCTCACGAGCGCGCCGTGCGCCGCGACCTCCGCGGCAAGTGAGCCGTGCTCGCACTCGTGGGGCGTGCCCAGCACGCCGACACAGATCCCGTCCGCCTCGAGCGCGCCTCTGGCCGCCGCGGCGTCCACGCCGTTCGTCAGGCCCGAGACCACGATCCCGCCGCAGCGGCTGATCTGCCCGGCCATCTCCCGGCCCATGCGGATGCCGTAGGGGCTGGCCTTGCGCGTGCCGATCACGGCGATGAGCGCGTTTTCGTCCACGAGCGGCAGGCGTCCCTTGACGTAGAGCGCCACGGGCGGCGTATAGACGTTGCGCAGGCGGTTGGGATAGGCCGCGTCCTGCAGGCTCACGATCTCCAGCCCCTGCATCCGGCAGGCCGCCAGGATCTCGTCCACGCGGCTCATGTCGCGCTTTTCGAGGATCGCCGCCTCCTTGGCGCTCAGCTCCGGGATCGCCGCGAACGCGCCGCCGGGCGCGAAAAAGGCCCGCTGCGCGTCGCCGTAGCGGGTCACGAGGGCGGTACGCGCCTTTGGGCTCACGCCCGCGGCGGAGAGCCACAGCCAGTATTCCAGAGACGCCATACTCACCCCTCCTCTATCTCGTCATTTCCCACATCAGGACCGCGGCCGCGACCGCCGCGTTGAGCGATTCGCTGCCGGGCTGCATCGGGATCAGGATCTTTTCCCGGCACAGGGTCAGGAGCTCTGTGCTCAGTCCCCTGCCCTCGCTGCCGACGGCCACCGCCGCGTGCTTCAGATCCACGCCGCGCACGTCCCGCGCAGCCTCGTCCAGCGCCGCGCCGTAGAGCGGCAGATCCATATCGTCCAGAAAGGCCTTCAGATACGGCAGCTCGATCCTGAGGATCTTCTGCCGGAAGATCGCGCCCATGGTGGCGCGCACCGTCTTGGGCTGATAGGGGTCCGCGCAGCCGCCCGTGAGGATCACGGCGTCTACCCCCAGGGCGTTGGCCGTACGCAGGACGGTGCCCACGTTGCCGGGATCCTGCACGTTCTCCAGCACGATGGCGCTGCGTAGACGGGCCGGTTTCCCGCAGGCGCGCAGCTTTACCGTGAAGAGCGGCCCCGGGCTGTTCTTCATGGGCGAAGCGTAATCGAACAGCTCCTCCGGCGCGGTGAACTGCGCCGCGCCGTCAAGGCCCTGCACGGCTTCTTCCCGCTCCTTCCACAGCACGGAGCTCACGGGAACGCCGCCGGCGAGCGCCTCCTCCAGAAGCTTGGCCCCGTCGCACAGGTATTCCCCCTGCTCCCGGCGGTACGCGCCGTCTGCGGCCAACTGCCGCAGGTGCCGGATATATGCATTTTTTCTGGACGTGATACGCTCCATGCTCGCCTCGCGGGCGGCCGCCCGGCCGCACACTATTATTATTTGAAGTATTTCTTTTATTCTACACAGGTTTGCATGGTTTGGCAATACCCCGCCCGGCCGATTTTTTCCTTGACAAAAGCACCGTCCGACGGATAAGATGAAAGCACGGGACCCTGTTCCGAATCGTATCAACAAAGGAGGAGACAGCATGGACAGCGGAAGTTGCAGCGGTACAGCAGCAGGCCGAAGTAGCCGGGCAGGGCGCGCACGCCGTTCGTGCGTTTCCGCCGAGAAAACGAAATAGCTCGCTTTGGTCTGCCGGTATCGGACTTCCTGTTTCAAACTCGCAAAAAGGAGGAATTTCGATGGCAGAACACAACGTCACCATGGAGCATACCCTCAAGGTATTGCTCACGGAAAAAAAGTATTCCACGCTCAAGGACATTCTCGTCACTATGAACCCGGCGGACGTTGCCGCGGTTTTTGACGAGATCGGCGACGAGAGCATCCCGCGCCTCTTTCGGCTCCTGCCGAAGGAGCTCGCCGCGGAGACCTTCGTGGAGATGGAGCCGGAGGTGCAGGAGCTGCTGATCCGCAGCTTTTCGGACGCGGAGCTGCACGACGTGATCGAGGAGCTCTACGTGGACGACGCGGTCGACCTCGTGGAGGAGATGCCTGCAAACGTCGTCAAACGCATCCTCGCACAGGCCGATCCGCAGATGCGCCGGGAGATCAACGATCTGCTGCGCTATCCGGAGAATTCCGCCGGGTCGATTATGACCACGGAATACGTCTCGCTCCGCCCGACGATGACCGTCGGCGAGGCGATCACCCGCATCCGCAGGACCGGTGTGGATAAGGAGACCATCTACACCTGTTACGTCACGCAGGAGCGCCGGCTCCTGGGCACGGTCTCCGTCAAGGATCTGCTTCTCGCCGGGGACGACGATACCCCGGTCACGGAGATCATGGATGAGCACGTGATCTTCGTCAACACGCTGGACGACCAGGAAAAGGTCGCCCAGATGCTCTCCAAGTACAATTTCCTCGCCCTCCCCGTCGTGGACAACGACCGCCTCCTCGTCGGCATCATCACCTTCGACGACGCGATGGACGTTCTCGAAGAGGAGACCACGGAGGATATCGAAAAGATGGCCGGTATGCTTCCCTCGGACAAGGCCTACTTTCGTTCAAGCGCATGGGATCTGTTCAAGCACCGCATCCCGTGGCTCGCGCTGCTGATGATCTCGGCCACCTTCACGGGCATGATCATCACCGGGTTTGAAAGCGCTCTGGCCGCCCAGGTCGTGCTGACGGCGTTCATCCCCATGCTGATGGACACCGGCGGCAACTCCGGCTCGCAGGCCTCCGTCTCGGTGATCCGCTCCCTCTCGCTGGGCGAGCTGGAATTTGCCGACATGCCCAGGGTCGTGTGGAAAGAGATCCAGACGGCGGTCCTTTGCGGCCTCGCGCTCTCGATCCTCTGCTTCTGCAAGATCATGCTGATCGACAGGATGCTCTTCGGCAATACCGATATCACCGTGATGACGGCCTTCGTCGTCTGCTTTACGATGGCGATGACGGTGCTCGTGGCAAAGATCATCGGCTGCAGCCTGCCCATGTGTGCGCAGCGGCTCGGCTTCGACCCGGCTGTCATGGCCAGTCCCTTTATCACCACGATCGTGGACGCGCTCTCCCTGCTCGTCTACTTCGGCATCGCGAGCGCCCTGCTGTTCCACTGACGGCGATCCTAAAAAACCGCGCAGGCTATCCGGTTTCGGATAGCCTGCGTTCTCTGTTTCGTATCTGAGCGTCACGCGGTCCTGGCCAGCTGCTCGGTCTCATAGTCCAGCACCCGGCGGAACTGCGTCTCGTACAGCTCGCGGTAGGTACCGCCGAGCCGCAGCAGCTCCTCGTGGCTGCCCTGCTCGGCGATCACGCCGTCGCGCACGACGAGGATCCTGTCGGCCTTGAGGATCGTGGAGAGCCTGTGTGCGATGACGATGCTGGTGCGCCCCTCCATCAGCTTCTCGAGCGCGTCCTGGATGGCGCTTTCGGAGATGGAGTCGAGCGCGGAGGTCGCCTCGTCCAGGATCAGGATGCGCGGGTCCTTCAGGATCACGCGCGCGATGGACAGACGCTGCTTCTCGCCGCCGGAGAGCTTCAGCCCGCGGTTGCCCACCATGGTGTCGTAACCGTCCGGCTGGCGGGCGATGAAATCGTGCAGGTTCGCGATGCGGCAGGCCGCCTCGAGCTCCTCCCGGGTCGCGTCCTCCCTGGCGTAGAGCAGGTTTTCGCGGATGGTTCCGTTGAAGAGATAGGTGTCCTGCGTGACAACGCCGATGTTCTGCCGCAGGTATTTCAGATCGAAGTCCCGCACGTCGACGCCAGCGATGCGCACGCTCCCGCCGGTCACGTCGTACAGGCGAGGCAGGAGATTGACGACGGTGGATTTGCCCGCCCCGGAGGGGCCGACCACCGCGTACATCTGCCCCGCGGGCACGGTGAAGTCGATATCCGACAGCAGCGGCTTGTCGAGGCCGTAGGCGAAGGAGACGTGATCGTAGACGATATCGCCGTCCGTGACCGGCGGGGTCTCGCCGTCCGCCTTCTCGACGATGGGGTTGGTCATGTCGAAATAGTCGAAGATACGCGTGAAAAGCGCCAGGGAACGCGTGAAGTCCACGTGGATATTGAGCAGGGACTGGACCGGCCGGTACAGTCGGTTGATGAGCGCCACCGTCGCGGTGATGGTGCCGACGGTCAGACCGGTATCACCCCTGGCGATGATGAGATAACCGCCGGCGAAGTAGATCAGCAGCGGGCCGAGCTGGGTGAACATCCCCATGATGACGTGGAAGAACTTGCCGCTGCGCTGCTCCTTGAGCTGCAGGCGGGTCACTTCCTCGTTGACCGCGACGAAGCGCCGGTATTCCTGCTCCTCGCGGGCAAAGAGCTTCACCAGCAGCGAGCCGCTGACGGAGAGCGTCTCGTTGACGAGCTGGTTCATCTCGTCGTTCTTGGCCTGGCTCTCGGTCAGGATCTTCCAGCGGTTGCGGCCGACGCTCTTGGTCGGCAGGATCAGCAGCGGGATCACCACGATCCCGACCAGGGCCAGCCGCCAGTTCATCGTGAACAGCGCCACCAGCGTGGTGCCCACCGTCGCGATATTGCTGACGATGCTGGTCAGCGTGCCGGAGATCACGGAGCTTACGCCGCTGATATCCGTATTCATGCGCGTGATGATATCCCCCTGCTTCTCCGAGGTGAAAAAGGCGTGGGGCATATGCTGCAGATGGTCATACATCTGGTTCTTCATGTCGAAGATGATCCGCTGGGAGATCCAGGCGTTGATGTAGCTCTCCAGCACGCCGATGATCTCGGAGGCGGTCAGCGTCGCGAAGGCGATCAGCAGCAGGCGCACCAGCAGGGCCAGATCGCGCCCCACCAGCGCCTCGTCCACGATGCGCCCCGTGACGATGCTGGGCAGCAGCCCCAGCACCGCGGAGAGCAGGATCGCCGCGAAGACCAGCAGAAATTGAAACCAGTAGGGTCTCAGATAGGAGAGGATGCGCAGCAGCAGTCCTTTCGAGACTCTGGGCATATTCTTCTTCTCCTCATCCGTCAAAAAGCCGCGAGGGCCAAAACCTCTCATGGGTCCGGGCATTGACAACACTTCCTTTCCTTGTCCGTATCACGTTCCTTTCCCCGGGCCCGTTGCCCGGTATCCTGCGCGCGAGCTTTTCCGCGCGCCGTTTGTTATGACGCTCCGGCGGGAAAAAAGTTCCCAAAATCCGGAAAACAGACCGGAGGGCGGACACACCGCCCTCCGGTCTGTTCAGCTTTCAGAATTCCATGACCATGCCCGCGTGCATCTGCCGGACCCGCTCTCCGAGCTCTCTGCGCAGGAGCCGATACGCCTTCTCCCCCGTGCAGTGCCCGGTAACGATCTGCTCCGCGCCGGTCTCGCGCAGGCGCGCGGCCAGCTCGCAGACCTCCCGCTCGCTCTTGTTGTGCAGATGAAAGCCGCCGATCAGCGCCAGCACGCGCCTGTCCGGAAAGGCGGACTGCGCTTCGCGCACGATCCGGTCCGCCCCGCCGTGGGAGCAGCTGTTGAAGATCACGAGCCCATCCTCCGCCTCGAACACGAGGCTCTGCTCATGGGTGAAATCGTCCGGCCGCATCCGTCCTTTCCGCTTGGCGTACAGCCCGTCCCTCTTGCCGACGGCCTCTGGGATCGGCCCGTCGTGCGGCAGGAGATGCACGCCCTCCGCCGGCGAGCACGGGCCGTCCGCGAGGACGATCCTGTCCCCATACCGGGCGAGAACGCCGCGCGGCAGCCCGACGTAGCGCCGGAACACGCGCCATTTGCGGCTGTAACAGTTCTCGGCGCAGCACGCGCTCAGGTAAAACTTCGCCGCGGCGTTTCGCCGGAAGAATTCCTCCATGCCGTTTGCATGGTCATAATGCGCGTGGGACAGCACCGCAAAGTCGACCTCCGCGAGCGGCAGCCTCAGCTTATCGGCGTTCTCCGCAAAGAGCGCGGAGGCGCCCGTGTCCAGCAGGATCTTCTTCCCGCCGTATTCTATATAGATGCACAGGCCCCACTCGCTCCGCAGGTCCTGCGTCCCGATGTTGTCGACTACGACAGTCGCCCGCATCCGTCAGTGCTCCTCTCAGTAATTGGGATCGGCAAGGGTCCAGAGGTACTGCGCCTGCCGCCGCGTATCGTTATACTCCTCCTCGCCGTCCACCATCAGCGCGGCGTTGGAGACCACGGTATAGGGCAGCACGCCGAACTCATAATCGTGCAGCAGCGCCGCCTCCGTGAACAGCAGATAGGCCATCTGCATGTGGTACTTGCTCGTCACGAGCGCGAGCGATTTGACCTGCGGATAGCGCTGCGTCAGGATCTCGCAGAGGTTTTTCGCATTCTGCCCCGTCGTCAGCGACGTGTCCTCCACGATGAGCCGCTCCTCTGGCAGGCCCTTCGCGCGCAGCCACGCCGCCATCGCGCCCGCCTCGGTCGCCGTTTTCTCCTCTTTGGCGGTGCCTCCGCCCGTCACCGCGACGAAAGCGTTCGGGTACTTCTGCGCGGCGGCCAGCGCTGTCTCGCAGCGGCCGACCAGCTCCTCCGCCATCGTGCCGTCCTCCATGAGCTGGAAGCCCAGCACCACGATGCAGAGGCTGTCATCCTCCGGCAGGCCGTCGGGCAGCTCGTCCGCGTTGATCGCGAGCTCCGTCCGGGCATAGTCCCAGCAGGACATGATGCCCTCCCAGAGCTCTCCGAGCCCGGCATCCTCGGCCTTGAGCTCGTCAAGGCGCGTGCGCACGGTGTCGGCCCCCTTTGCCTCGAGGACGCGGTAGGTATAGACCATATCGCTCACGAGCGAATACGTGCGCTCGTTGTAGACGCTTTTCCCGTGCGCGACCCCCGTGGGCGCCGCCGTGGGCACGGTCGTGGGCGGCGCGGCGGGGCTCTCCTCAGGCTCGGGCGGCTCCGTCTCCGCTGCATCGGGCTCCTCCGGCGTCTCCGTGGCTGCGGGGGTCGCGGTCACAGTCTCGGCTGGCGCCTCGGCGGTGCCGTCCGCCTCGCGGATCTGCAGGAAGC
>JAFUUR010000139.1 GCA_017477695.1 Oscillospiraceae bacterium
CGGGGCGCGTCCTGGGCTACACCTGCGCGCCGAGCCTGATGCAGCGCGCGGTGGAGCGCTGCCTGCGCGCCACGGCGGATATCTCCGTGTACAAGACCAACCGCGACCTTCTCTACGGCGCGCTGAAAAAGCTGGGCTTCGACTGCGTCTATCCCGACGGGGCCTTCTACCTCTTCGTCAAGTCCCCCGTGCCCGACGCGGCGGCCTTCAGCGAGCAGGCGAAGAAGCACGAGCTGATCCTCGTCCCGAGCGACGACTTCGGCGTGGGCGGCTACGTCCGCCTGGCCTACTGCGTCTCGACGGAGATGATCGAGCGGTCCCTGCCGGCCTTCGCCGCCCTGGCGGACGACTACGGCCTGCGCTGAGCGCACGGGGCGTTCGCGGGAAAAGAAAAAGGAAAAACACCGCCCCCGGATGGCACGCCATCCGGGGGCGCTGTGCGCCTGGGGGGATAAAGCCTCCCTCGGAGGGAGGCTTATCCAATCAGCCCCCTCGGAGAGGGCGCCTTATCTCAGAGGGGGCCTTTTGCGTCAAGCGCGCATCCCCGCAAGCAGCACAGCGCCCCCGGCTGTCGGTGACAGCCGGGGGCGTTCGTTCGCGTGTGTGGGGGTCACGCGCGGCGGGCCAGAGAGGGATCGTGATACACGTCGAGCGCGGTCATGCCCATGGCCGCGGCCGCGATGGGCATCGTCCGGTCGGCGTGCTCGCCGACCACGCCCTCCAGAAAGCCCTCCATGTGCGCGGCCACGTCCGGCCCGAGGCCCGTGGCCAGCACGATATACGACACCGCCGTCGCGCGGCTGACGTTGCCGATGTCGCTGCTGCCGATATCCGCCTTGCCGCAGTTGGGGCCGCGCTCGTCCTGCACGCCGAGGGCGGCCAGGTTCTCGCACATCGCCGCCTGCAGCGGCGGGTGCAGCACCAGATCGTCCAGCGAGTTCTCAAAATACCGCCACTCGAGCCGCGCGCCCGTCATCAGCGCCGCGCCGCGCGCGACGTTCAGCACCTTCTCCTTGACCTCCTCCAGCCGCTCGCGCGACGCCGCGCGCACGTAGTACCGGCAGCGCGCCAGGTCCGGGATCACGTTGCAGGCCTTGCCGCCGTCGGTCACGATGCCGTGGATGCGCACGTCCGTGGTGAGGTGCTGGCGCAGACAGCCGATGCCCGCGTGGGTCAGCATGACCGCGTCGAGCGCGTTCACGCCCATGAAGGGCTGGCTCGAGGCGTGCGCCGCCTTGCCGTGGAAGGTGAACTCCAGCGAGTCCATCGCGAGGGAGTGCACGTCCATCTTCGTGTGGTTGCCGAGGTGGAACTGCATCGCCGCGTCCACGCCCTCGTAGCCGCCGCCGCGTAGCACGTCCACCTTGCCGCCCGTCGTCTCCTCCGCAGGCGCGCCGATGAAGCTGACCGTCCCGGAAAAGAGCTCCCGGCAGCGCGCGAGGGCCGCGCAGGCCCCGTAGCAGGTGGCGGCGATCCAGTTGTGCCCGCAGGCGTGGGCCGGGCGGTCGTGCTCCGGGCCGTAGCCCGGCAGCGCGTCGTACTCCGCGAGGAAGGCCACCGTCGGCCCCTCGCCGCAGACGAGATCCGCGCGCAGCGCCGTCTCCACCCCGGCGTAGGGATGGCGCACGGTGAAGCCCAGCTTCGCGAGCTCCTCCGCCAGATAGCGCGCGCTGCCGTACTCCTCGCCGCTCAGCTCCGGATGCTCGAAGAGATAGCGCCCGACGCGCCGCATGTCCGGCAGCACCGCCGCGACCGCCTCGCGCAGCGCCGCGTTCCGCTCGTTCCGATCCAGTTCCATATCGCAAACAGCCTCCCCGGAAGCGTACGCAGCAGGCCGGGCCGTCCAAAAACGAAACCCCGCGGGCACGGCGAACGCGTCCACGGGGATGAGCCCAAGACGATCCGCAGCGCTCCCTCCGATTCTTGATCTCGGAGGACAGTGACATGCCTGTTCGACATGCCCCCAGCCGCCTCCCGGCGACTTCGGCACGCTCGCCTTTCCCGCGCCGCGCGCGGTACTGATCGAGAATGCGACCTCTACGTATCTGATATGCTTCGAGTTTAGCACGACTTGCGGAAATTGCAAGGGCCCGCCCGGCGTTTTGCGAAAATTCTGAGAATTTGTGGAAAAACGCCGGAACGAAAGCCGGCGTTTTGGTGATGTTGATGGGAGCGGGGAAGGCCTTGGGCGCGGAACCGGCGGGCGTGGAACCGGCGGACAGTTTGGATCCGGTGGCAGCTTTCAAGCGAGGTACAGGCTTCGGACACGGGAGAAAGCGCTTTTTCTTTGGAGTCCAAGAACCGTTTCTTTTTCTCGCGTCTGCAGAAAAAGAAATGGGTCTTGAAGGCGCTCTCCTTTCACGTGCGCTCCCGGCAAAACTCCGCCCCCCTCCCGCCGCGCAAAAAACGGCGCGGGGCTGCGGGAGCAGCTCCGCGCCGGGATCGGGCCGGGGTCAGAGGGAGGCGGCGGCGATGATGCGCCGGGCGGCCTCGAGCTCCTCCGGCGTGTTCACGCTGGGGGGCGTGTAGGGGAAGCGGGTCTTGATCACCTTGAGGGGATAGCCGTTTTCCGTCACCTTCAGCTCCTCGATGGCCTCGGTCAGCGCGAGGGGCGTGTTGGGCAGCTTCACGTAGCGCATGAGAAAGTCCTTCGTGAAGGCGAAGACGCCGATGGCCTCGAACACGCGGTAATACTGCGCGTTCTGCGGGTAGGGGATGGGCGAGCGCGAGAACAGCAGGGCGTTCTCGTTCACGTCGCTGACCACCTTGACGGCGCTGCGGCTGTGGATGCGCTCCGTGTCGTTCGTGATCTCGAAGCTCGCCACGGCCATGATCTGGTTCTTGTCCCGGATCAGAGCGCTGGCCACTTCGTCGATGGTCTCCGACATGAGCATGGGCTCGTCGCCGTGGATGCACACCACGTACTGACAGTCGTACTGCGCGGCGACCTCCGCCACGCGGTCGAAGCCCGTGGTGTGGGTCGGGGAGGTCATCACCGCGCGGCCCCCGAAGGACTCCACCTCCGCGACGATGCGCGCGTCGTCCGTGGCGACGAGCAGCTCGTCCAGCAGGCGGGAGGAGGCGGCCCGCTCGTATACGCGGCGGATCAGGGTCTTGCCGCAGATGTCCGCGAGGGGCTTGCCCGGGAGGCGGGTGGAATCGTAGCGGGCGGGTATCACGCCTAAGGTCTGCATAGCATCTCTCTCTTCCTGGTGCGTATTTTGTATCGTTCGCCCGGGAGGGCGCGGCGGAGTCAGGCGATGCCCTCGATCACCTTGCAGGCGTAGAGGCCGCCGATGAGCTGGCACAGGCCGATGGCGGCGTTCTCCGGCTGGGCAAAGCCGATCTCGAGGCGGAGCCGCTCGCGGTACGCGTCCGGCAGCTTTTCACGGATCTCCGCCGTGAGCTGGCGCACGAGCTCCGCGTCCCGGCTGGTGAAGAGGCCGGAGAGGACGAGCTCCCCGACGCCGGTGGCGGCGATCAGATTGGCGACGGCGAGGGACAGATAGTACAGCGCGTGCCGCACGGCCATGCGCGCGGGCAGGCTCCCGGCCTGGCTGCGCAGACGCAGCCAGCGCAGCGGCTCCTCCGGCGGCTCGGGCGAGGCGGGGTCGGCCCCGTCGTCCAGCGCGTCGCGCCGGCAGGCGCAGTAATACTGCCAGAGCTCGGCGCCGTCGTAATAGGTCTGCAGGCAGCCGCGCCGCCCGCAGCGGCAGGGCGCCCCTTCCGGCACGACGATGATATGCTCCAGATCCCCGCGCAGCTCCAGCGTGGGGCCCTCGGCGTCCACCAGGCTGACGCTGATGCCGCGGTCGAAGGTCAGGTACAGGAAGGTGTGCAGGCCGAGGACCTGAAAGGTCTTCTTATCCAGGTAGGACTGGATGGACGGCTCGGAGATCTCCTCGACGGGGGAGACCCCGGCCGCCTCGAGCTGACTGCGCAGATCCACCCCGGCCGCGGCCAGGGCGCGCGCATCCCGGCCGAGAGACAGAGCCCGGCCGCCAGCAGCTCCTCCCGGCGGATGCCGGTATGGTCCAGGGCGGTGTCGATCAGGCCGCAGGCCGCCGTGCCGAGGTAGCTCAGCTCGAATTCGATCTCCTCGCGGTGCTCGTAGATGATGCCGCCGCGCAGGTTGGTGATCGCCATGGAGAAGCCGCCGCCGGAGAGGTGGATGCCGAGGGCGTAGCCGCAGTTGGGATTGAAGGAGTACAGCGAGGCCTGGCGGCCGCCGGTGGAGTCGGCGTAGCCGAAGCGGTCGATCACGCCGGCGCGCTGCAGCTCCTTGAAGATGCTCAGCACGGTGGGATAGCTCAGGCCGGTGCGCGCCATGGCGCCCTCGACGGTGGCCTGCGAGTCGTCCAGAAAGAGGTCGAGGATGGCGCGCACGTTGGCCTGGCGCACCGTTTTGTTGTTTTCGCTTCTGCTCTTGTGTTGATTCATGTTCCGTCCGCACCGTGGCTTTCGTTGAGTGTGTTGCGTATATAAAGAATTTTATCATTCTTTTTTGTGCTTGACAAGACGGGCGACTTAAATTAATCGTTTTATAAAAGTGTGGGGATTTTATGCAAAAGAAAAACGGCAAAACTGTTCAATTCGGAAAAATTGCGGGAGAAGCCGGGATCGGCGGCGCGCGGCTCTTGCACTTCCGGACTTTTTATATTATATTATTATATTTTATTTAAGTGGCCGTTTATGCCGCGGCCATAACGACCAAGC
>JAFUUR010000140.1 GCA_017477695.1 Oscillospiraceae bacterium
AGGAGCGACTGGCGGAATTGGAACTGGTTCGGTTTGGAGCAGGACGCCACGGTCGCCACGGCCGCGATGGTCATTTCCTCCTCCAGCGTAACGATCACGTGTACGGGACCGAGCTTGGAGTAGTCGAACTGACCGATCTCGATCCAACCGTCCCCATCGTTGACGTAGACGGTGCGGGGGCCGAGCACTTCCTTGGTCTCAGCGCCGTTCCTGGCGATGACCTGATAGTCCAGCGTGAAAGCGACACAGTCGTCGATGGGCTCCTTCAGAAGCGTGAACTTCTGCTTGCTGCCGACGAACGACTCTTTAGACCAACTCACAGCAGGTTCATCGACGAGGACGTTGTAGTAGACGGAGGGGCCAACGTATTCTGTCACACCGGGATAATCCCAGGAGAGGTAATCGGAGACGACCCAGGCGGCGTGCAGCGCATTGTCGTCGCTGTGATACAGGACGCAGGAAAAGCCGTTCTGCTGCGCGAGGACGGTCACCTGGGAGCCGTGGTAGGCGAAAGGCATATACTTTTCATTGTTTTTCGTGCCGGGCTGCTTGTGAGCATAGACGCTGTGCCCTTTTCCCGCGTTGATATACATCACAGCGTAATCCGAGAGGTAACTGGAGACGTCGGGCATAACGATCGTTTTGTTGTCTCCGGTAGCCGTGATATCTTTGGCGCTCGGGCCGGACGCATTGGAAGTGGAAGTGCTGAGACCGCCACCGGAACCGCTGCCCTTGATCTGGTTTTTCACGTAGTGCTGCTGCGAAGACGCGAGACCCGCGCCGTCGGCGAAAGACGAGACGGGCAGTGACGCGATCAGGGCGAGCACGCAGAGAGTCGCGATGAGCTTGCGGATGTTTTTTTTCATGGGGCAAGATCCTTTCAACGATATGATCGGGTTCCCGAGCGGAAAACCCGCGTTAGAATAACTGATACTATTATACCATAGGGCTAAGTGCGTGTCTATAAAATCAATAACGATTGCTTATCGATTTTCCGCCGTACGTCGTCGGCAAAGCCGATGGAAGGCGATGTGCCGCCCGAACGGATGGAGATCCGCCGTAAAAACGAAAAACCGCTGCGCAAGATGAAGCTGTGCGCAGCGGTTTTCTCTTTTACGCGCTTATCCTTTCAAAATGTCCAGCACGTCTTCGCGGGCGACGAAAGCGTCGGGCTTCTTGCAGTCGGCCCCGGTGCGCACCGCGACCACGGTCATGGGCTGCTCGAAGGTGACGACCGCGTGGACCGTCTCCAGCTCGCCGTAAGCGAAGCTGCCGACCGCGACCCAGCGATCCCCGTCGTAGACGTAGATGGTGCGCGCGCCGGTGACGTCCTTGTCCTCGGCCTTGTCGGGCGCCTCACGCTTGACGTCGATCACCTGGTAGTCCAGCGTGAAGCCTTTGCAATTCTCGACCGGCTCCGACAGGAGCAGGTAGCGGCCGCCGGTGCCGGGGAACCGGCCCCAGGACCATTCGGCCGTGACGTCGGCCGCGGTGCCGCCGGCGCCGTCCTTACCGACCGTCAGCTCCTTGCCGGGATAGTCCTCACTGAGGAAGCGCTCCGGCACCCAGGCGGCGGCCTGTGCGAGGTCGGCGGTCCGGTACAGGATGCAGGCGTAGCCGTCCTGCTCGGCAAGCACCGTCACCCGCGTCCCGTGGAACACGACGGGCCGGGGCAGCTGCATGCCCTCGCGCGGCTCCGAATAGCCGGAGAGGCTGAGATACTTTTTGGCGCTGATATACATGGTCTTGTAATCCGACAGATAGCTGCCCTCGTCGGGCATGACGAGCTTCTTCTCCTGGCCGAGGGCGACGATATCCTCCGCGCTCGGGCCGCCCGGGGCGGCGAAGGCCGTGGCCGAGAGGCAGGCCGTCAGCGCGAGAGCCAGAAGGAGGGCGAGAGTTCTGCGAAACGTTTTCATATCAAACCGATCCTTTCCCCGTTCTCCGGCTGGCCGGAGAGCGGACCGCAATGGCTTGTGATCCAGCTTTCTCATTATACCACAGTATGCTCCCGGCACGCAAGATTTTCCCTTGTACCCGTTCGGGATCTGTGGTACAATACCGTCTTGGAAAAGACAGACCGCGGAGGGGAACGGATATGAACCGAATCGGCTTCGACAACGAAAAGTACGTAAAAATGCAGTCCCAGAACATCCGGGATCGGATCTCCAAATTCGGCGGAAAGCTGTATCTGGAATTCGGCGGCAAGCTCTTTGACGACTATCACGCCGCGCGCGTCCTGCCCGGCTTCCAGCCGGACAGCAAGGTGCGCATGCTGCTGGAGATGAAGGACGAGGCGGAGATCGTCATCGCCATCTCGGCGGACGATATCGAGCGCAGCAAACGCCGGGGCGACCTCGGCATCACGTACGACGAGGACACCCTGCGCCTGATCGACGCGTTCCGCGGGATCGGGCTCTACGTGGGCAGCGTCGTCATCACGCACTACCGCGGCCAGTCCATCGCGGACAAGTTCATCGCGCGGCTCAATTCCCTGGGCGTGCGCGCCTATAAGCACTACATCATCCCCGACTATCCCTCCAACGTCGGGCTCATCGTCTCCGACGAGGGCTTCGGCCGCAACGACTATATCGAGACGGAGCGCAGCCTCGTGGTCGTCACCGCGCCCGGGCCGGGCAGCGGCAAGATGGCGACCTGCCTGAGCCAGCTCTACCACGAGAACAAGCGCGGCGTCAGCGCGGGCTACGCCAAGTTCGAGACCTTCCCGATCTGGAACCTGCCGCTCAAGCACCCGGTGAACCTGGCCTACGAGGCGGCCACCGCGGATCTGGACGACGTGAACATGATCGACCCCTTCCACCTCGAGGCCTACGGCGAGACCACGGTCAACTACAACCGGGACGTGGAGATCTTCCCCGTGCTGGAGGCGATGTTCAAAAACATCTACGGCGAGAGCCCGTACAAGAGCCCCACGGACTTGGGCGTGAACATGGCGGGCTACTGCATCATAGACGACGAGGCCTGCAGGGAGGCGTCCCGGCAGGAGATCATCCGGCGCTTTTACGCCGCCGCCTGCAGCGTGCGGCAGGGGCTCTCCGACCCGGCGG
>JAFUUR010000141.1 GCA_017477695.1 Oscillospiraceae bacterium
CGCGCGGCAGCCGGTGCAGCAGCAGGGCCCCGTCCTCCGGCTCGGCGGCGACACCCAGCTTCCAGTAAGCCGGATGGTTTACATAATCTTCATATACGGCCAAGATCGGCTCCAGCTCCAGCGTGAGCGTGACGCGCTGTGCACGCTGCGCGGTGAGGCGGATGGCGCGCAGCTCCCCGAGCTCGCCCCCGGCCGTGCTCACGCTCATAACAGCGTGCACGCCGCCCGCCGCGCACTCCCAGCGGCAGCGGTCCTCTGAGAGCTCCCAGCGCGCCGGCCGTCCGCACGGCGCAAGCGTGAACGAACCCTCCCCGGTCGTGAGCAGCAGACGGAGCCCGTCCCGGTCGAGCCCGCGCGGCGAGCCGTAGACACTGCGTCGGCCGCAGAGCGCGAAGCCGCGCCCCTGAGAGGTTGACATAATATCATAGGCACCGTTCGACAGCAGGCAGCAGCGCTCCTCGCGATCCTGCTCCCCGCCGCGCAGCTGCCAGCGCGCATCGAAGCGCCGTTCCGGCTTTTCGGGCACGCGCGTCAGATCCCTGCGGATCACCGGGACGGCGTCCGGCAGGCGCTCCTGCAGCAGGAGATCGTAGGCGCGCATGGCGCCGTCGGCGAAGAAGCGCCGCCGCACGCTCCCCGCGCAGACGGCGTTGGCCGCGGCGAGGATGCTCATGCCCACGTGGTGCGCCATATAGCAGCGCACCGGCTCGCCGTCCTCCCGGCGGCAGCGCGCGGGCGTGAAATCCAGCGCCTCGATAAAGCCGAAGCGACCGACCGTGCCGAGGCGCTCCAGGCGGCGGAGATTGCGTACGGCGCTCTGCGGCTCCACCGCGAGCGCCAGGAAGCTGCTGTACGGGGAGACGACCAGGTCCGCGTCCTGGCCCCGCTTGAGGGCGAGCGCGGCGCAGCCGTTGGCCTTGTAACGATAGTTGAGCGCCGCGTCGAGCGAATAGAAGGCGCTCTCGGATACGCCCCAGGGCCTGCCCGCCCAGGCACGGCGCTTCTGTGCGTAGAGACAGAAGCGGCTGCTCTCATAGAGCAGACTGCTGCGGCAGATCGGCAGAAAGAGCGCGGGCATCAGATACTCGAACATGGTGCCTGTCCAGCTCGCGAGGCCCCGGTAGCCTTCCTTCTGGAGCTGAGCGCGGCTGAGACGCCGCCAGTGCTTTTCCGGCACGTCGCCCCTGGCGACGGCGAGATAGCTCGTGAGCATCGCCTCGCTTGCCAGGAGGTCGTACCAGCCGCCGACGCCGCGCTGTGCCTGCGTGTCGTAGCAAATATAGAACAGATTGCGGTCTGCGTCGTAGAGCGGGGAGAAGCGCATCGCTCCCGCGAGCGCGTCCGCGCGCGCGGCGAGGTCTCGCTCGCCCCATTCGCACAGCGCTTCGCGCAGGGCGATCAGCGCGGCGCAGAGGTTGCCGCTGTCCACGGTGGAGACGTAGGGCGGCGTAAGCGGCGCGAGCGTGCGCGTGTCGTACCAATTATAATAGTGCCCCTGCCAGCGGGGCATGCGCTCGAGGGCGTCCAGCATACGGGCGATCATGCCGAGCGCCTCCCCGCGCGGCAGAAAGTCCATATCGCAGGCGGCGGCACAGGAGCAGAGCGCCA
>JAFUUR010000142.1 GCA_017477695.1 Oscillospiraceae bacterium
CAGGTCCGCCATGAGCGCTTTCATCTTCTGCAGGCCGTCGAGGCCGGGCATGACCAGGTTGACCGTTCTCTCCAGGAACCAGCCGTACTGCTCGTACAGGGCGTTGACGGCATCCAGCAGGGTCATGCCCTTCTGCTGATAGTGCGCCGCCATCTCCGCCACCAGCATGGCGGCCGTGACCGCGTCCTTATCGCGTACGTAGTCGCCCAGCATATAGCCGTAGCTCTCCTCGAAGGCGAAAATATACTGATAGCTCCCCGCGGCCTCCCAGGCGGCGATCCGCTCCGCCATGAACTTGAAGCCGGTAAAGGTATCCTCAAAGTGCACGCCGTTGGCCTCGGCGACCGTGCGTGCCATGGAGGTGGAAACGATGCTTGCCACCGTGCCGGGGTTTGCGGGCATGGTGCCCGTGCTCTTTCTGGCCTTGATGATATAATCGAGCAGCAGCACGCCCATCTGGTTCCCGGTGATGGTCACGTACTCGTCCCCGTCGCGGACCATGGTGCCGATACGGTCAGAGTCCGGGTCGGTGCCGATGATGAGATCGCTGCCCACTTTCCGGGCAAGATCCACCGCGAGGTAGAAGCCCTCGGGGTTCTCCGCGTTGGGGCTCTCCAACCAGGGGAAATTCCCGTCGATGACCATCTGCGCCTCAACGGGATACAGATGCTTGATGCCCAGACGGCGCAGCGCCTCGGGCACGAGCTTGTAGCCGCAGCCGTGGAACGGCGTGTACACGATCTTGAGATCGTCCGCCGCAGCCTTGACGGCCTCACGGTCGATGGCCTGCTCCATCACTTTCTCCAGGAAAGCCTCGTCCGTCTCCGCTCCGATCACCTCGATCTTGCCCGCGGCGACCGCCTCGTCGTAATCACAGCTCTTGAAGCCGGTGAAAATGTCGATCGCATCCATCTGGCTCGCGATGGCCTCGGCGTGCTGCGGCGGAAGCTGCGCGCCGTCGGACCAGTAGACCTTGTAGCCGTTATACTCCTTGGGGTTGTGGCTGGCCGTGATGTTCAGGCCCGCGGTGGTGCCGTAATAGCGCACGGCAAAGCTGAGCTCGGGCGTGGGGCGCAGCGCGTCAAAGATGCGCACGTGGATGCCGTTGGCGGCCATGACGCAGGCGGCCTCGCGGGAAAACTCCACGCCGTTGAGCCGACAGTCATGCGCGATCACGATCCCCTTGTCCTTGGCCTCCTGGCCCTCTGCCGCAATGACGTTTGCAAAGGCCTGCGTGGCCCAGCGGATCACGTGGACGTTCATGTGGTGCAGGCCGAGCTTCATCGTACCGCGCAGGCCGGCCGTGCCGAATTCGAGCGGCGCGAAGAAACGGCTTTCAATCTCCTTTTCGTCGTCGGCGATCGCGTTGAGCTCCGCCCACTCCTGTTCGCTGAGTGCGGGACTGTCCAGCCAGCGCTGGTACTCTTCCTTATAATTCCTCATGGTTTTCCTCCTCACATAATGCCAAGGCGTCTTCCAACATGCTCTTGGGTACAAAAATGTCCACCCCTTCGCCGCTCATGCCCAGGATCAGGCGCCCGAAATTCCCGTCCCCGCGGTCTGCGCTGAGACAGGGGATCCCGTAGGCCTTGAGCATGTTCATGCGAAGCTGGTCCGACATATCGAGACACTTGCAGTGGCACAGCAGGGCCGGCTCCTCCGGCTCTCCCGCTTCGTTCCTGGGCCAGTT
Source organism: Oscillospiraceae bacterium (assembly GCA_017477695.1). Lineage (GTDB taxonomy): Bacteria > Bacillota > Clostridia > Oscillospirales > Oscillospiraceae > Limivicinus. The sequence goes on from JAFUUR010000142.1 coordinate 1,691, forward strand.
CTCCAGCAGCTCGCCGCTGCGGCCCTTGCCCCAGGAGACCTTGAATGAATCTCCCATATCCATCCTCACTTTATTTGTGGTATTTCGAGCCCTCGCGGATCTTGAACCCTCTGTACACCTGCTCGGCGAGCATGACGCGCGCGAGGTGGTGCGGAAAGGTCATCTCCGACATGCTCAGCCGCAGGTCGGCCCGCTGCTTGACCGTGTCCGACAGGCCATAGGAGCCGCCGATCACGAAGCACAGCTTCGGTTTGCCCGAGTTCTCCCGCTCGGACAGCAGCCGCGCCATCGCCTCGCTGGGCATTTGCCTGCCCTCGACGCACAGCGCCACGACGTAAGTGTCCGGCTGGAACCATTTTACTATATCCACCGCCTCTTTTGCAAGAGCCGCGTTGATTTCCGCTTGAGAAGGCTTATCCGGCAAACGGACCTCCGCCGGCTCGACGCATTCAAAGCGGCAGTAAGCACCGAGGCGCTTGGCGTATTCGGCAAAAGCGTCCGTATAAAAGCGCTCCCGCATTTTGCCGACACATACAAATCTTATCGCAAGCATAAGGCACTCTCCCCCACCGGCACTTCCAGGCACCCGGAGACCGGCGCGCAGCACAGCTCCGCCGCACAGCCCTCCAGGGCCCTGCTCACCGTATCCAGCGCGCGCAGGGGCGTGTTGTTCTCCCGGCTGAGATGGCCGAGGATGATCCGCTCCGTGCCGCTCGCGGCAAGCGTCTGCGCGAGCAGTGCGCAGTCGTCGTTCGAGAGGTGCCCGTGCTCCGACAGGATGCGCCGCTTGAGATAGACGGGATACCGGCCGTAGCGCAGCATCTCCTCGTCGTGGTTCGCCTCGATCAGGACCGTGTGCGCGCCGCGCAGGCCGCTCAGGATCTCCTCCGTGACGCAGCCCATATCGGTCGCAAGGGCAAAGACGCCGTCTCCCTCCACGCGGTAGCCCACGCTCTCGTCCGTATCGTGCGGCGTGTGGAAAGCCCGTACGAAAAGTCTCCCGACGAGCACGCTCTCTCCCACGGGGATGACGCGCAGGCAGCCGTCGATCTCCGGCAGCATGCCGCGCAGCCGGGCCGCCACCGTGCGCGGCGCGTAAACCGGCACGCGGTGATGCTTCACGAGCATTTTCAGCCCCGAAATATGATCGGAGTGCTCATGTGTAATGAGCACTCCGCCGATATCTCGCATTGTACGTCCTGCCTGCGCCAGAGATGCCTCTATCCGGCGCATGGAAATTCCGGCGTCGATCAGAATATTCGTGTCCCCGCTGGACAGCAGGAGGCAATTTCCGCTGGAACCGCTTGCAAAAACGTAGACCTTCATCCGCCGATGGAAATGATCTTCTCACCGTACTCGGCATTCTCCGCCTCGCTGACGACGCGGATGTCCGCGCCTAGGGACTGGAGCTTGCCGACGAAATTCTCATAGCCGCGCTCGATAAAGTGGACGTCCTCCACTTCCGTTCGGCCGGCGGCGCACATGCCGGCGATGACCATCGCCGCGCCCGCGCGCAGGTCGCAGGCCTGCACCAGCGCGCCGGTCAGCCGCCTGCCGCCCTCCACGACAGCGATCCGCCCGTCCACCTGGATCTCCGCGCCCATCTTGCGCAGCTCATTGACGTACTTGAAGCGGTTGTCATAGATGCCCTCGGTGATGACGGAGGTACCGTTCGCCATGCACATGAGCACGCTCATCTGCGGCTGCATATCCGTGGGGAAGCCGGGATAAGGCATGGTCTTGAGGTTCGCGCGGCGCAGCGTGCTGGCGCCCTTGACGAGCACGGAGTCTTCGTATTCCTGCACGATCGTGCCCGTCTCGCGCAGCTTTGCGCTGATACACTCGAGGTGCTTGGGGATCACGTTCTTCACGAGGACTTCTCCGCCGGTGGCCGCTGCGGCGACCATGTAGGTGCCGGCCTCGAGCTGGTCGGGGATGATGGTATAGGTGCCGCCGTGCAGCTTATCGGTGCCGTTTACCTTGATGGTATCGGTACCGGCGCCGCGCACGTCCGCGCCCATGGAGTTGAGGAAGTTGGCAAGGTCGACGATGTGCGGCTCACGGGCGGCGTTTTCGATGATGGTGCGCCCGGTGGCGAGCACCGCGGCGATCATGATATTCATGGTCGCGCCGACGGAGACCTTGTCGAGATAGATGCGCGCGCCGTGCAGGCGCCCGTCCAGCGCGTCGGCGTACACGAAGCCGTTTTTGATGTTGACCTCGGCGCCCAGCGCCGTCATGCCCTTGATATGCTGGTCGATGGGGCGCACACCGAAGTTGCAGCCGCCGGGCATCGTTGTCTTGGCGCTGCCGAAGCGGCCGAGCATGGAGCCGATGAGATAGTACGAAGCGCGGATCTTGCGCATCAGGTCGTACGGCGCGTCCTGATAGCGGGCGTTCGTGCAGTCGATCTCGATCGTGGATTTGTTGATAAAGCTGACCTTCGCGCCGAGCTCCGCCAGGATGGTGAGGAGCATGTCGGTGTCGCTGATCTGGGGGATATTCTCAATACGGCAGACGCCCTCGACCAGGAGAGCCGCGGGAATGATCGCCACCGCGGCGTTTTTCGCGCCGCTGATCTCTACTTCACCGTGCAGCGCAGTGCCGCCGTTGATCACATACTTATCCAAAGTTTGCACCTTCCAATACGTTCCGTGACGCCGTATGCGCACGGGCAGATTATTTTAGCATAGATAGATGCAGATGGCAAGCCTTTTCGCATCTTGCCCCCTGCGCGCGGGTCGGATCAATGCGTCTGCAGGTACTTTTCGGCCTTCAGGACGGCCACGATGGTCTTGGCGTCGTCAATCTCGCCGTCCATCACCATGCGGCTGAGCTCGGTCAAGCTGTACTTTTCCAAGTTTAAGAATTCGTCCGCCTCCGGGTGGCTCTCGCCCGCGTGCAGGCCAAGCGCCAGATACACGTGCAGCACCTCTGTGGAAAAGCCCGGCGAGGTGCAGCAGGCGCCCAGGTCGACGAGCTCGTCAGCGGTAAAGCCCGTCTCCTCAGACAGCTCCCGCACGGCGCAGGCCAGGGGCTCTTCTCCGTACTCGAGCTTGCCCGCCGGGGCTTCCAGCATCATGCGCCCGAAGGGATAACGGAACTGGCGGACCATGTAGCAGTCCCCGTTGTCGTCGACCGGGAGGATCGTCACGCCGCCTGGGTGCTCTACCACTTCCCGCTTGACGACGCTGCCATTTACAAGCTCCGCCCGATCAAGCACGACGCGGACGATCACGCCTTTGTATTTCTCTTCGCCGTCAAGGCGCTTTTCGAAATAGTCCAACTGGGCTCCTTTCCGCGGGGACCGGCGGCAGGGCCGCAGTAACCGTCGCATAATGGATTTGATTTACATAATTACTGTACTGAGTATAGCACATCGCTCTGACGATTTCCATATTTTTTACGCAAAAAAACGAAAAAAATTTGCGCTTTCCTCCTACTTTTATACGAAAAAAGTTCAAATTTATTACTATTCATTTCCTTTTGGGAACATTTTGGTGACATGCCCTGCTGCGGCACCGGCCAAATTCACATTTTCTTCTTTTATTTTATGCGCAACTGTGCTATAATCCTTCCGCTGGCGAAAGGAAGTGAGACCCGTGGCGCCGAAGCAGCAGGGCATCAAGAAGATCGCGGACAACCGCAAAGCCTTTCATGAATACTTCGTGCTCGACCGCTACGAGGCCGGGATCGAGCTGGCCGGGACGGAGGTCAAGTCCATCCGCGCCGGGCAGGTCAATCTCAAAGACTCCTTCTGCACCGTGAAGGACGGGGAGCTGTTCGTGCGCGGCATGCATATCAGCCCCTACGAGCATGGCAACATCTTCAACAAAGACCCGGTGCGGCCGCGGCGGCTGCTGATGCACAAGCGGGAGATCCTCAAGCTCCACGCCCGCATCATGCAGGACGGCGTGGCGCTCATCCCCCTTTCCCTGTACTTCAAGGACAGCCGCGTCAAGGTGGAGCTGGGGCTCTGCAAGGGCAAAAAGCTCTACGATAAGCGCAGCAGTGAAGCGGAGCGGCAGTCCAAGCGAGATATCGACAGAATCATAAAGGAGAAGAATTACCAATGAGCAATCCTATCGTAACCTTTGAAATGGAAAACGGCGACGTGATCAAGGCCGAGCTCTATCCCGAGATCGCGCCCAACACCGTCAACAACTTTATCTCTCTGGTCAGCAAGGGCTTTTACGACGGGCTGATCTTCCACCGCGTCATCCCCGGCTTCATGATCCAGGGCGGCGACCCCAAGGGCATCGGCATCGGCGGCCCCGGCTATTCCATCAAGGGAGAGTTTGCGGCGAACCGCTTCCGGAACGACCTCAAGCATGACCGCGGCGTGCTCTCCATGGCCCGCGCCATGGATCCCAACTCCGCAGGCAGCCAGTTCTTCATCATGCATCAGAACGCGCCGCATCTCGACGGACAGTACGCGGCCTTCGGCAAAGTCGTCGAGGGTATCGAAGCGGTCGACCGGGTCTGCTCCGTGCGGACCGACTATAACGATAAGCCCAGGATCCCCCAGGTCATGAAGAAGGTCACTGTGGAGACCTTCGGCGTGGAGTATCCCGAGCCGGAGAAGTGCTGAAACCTTTCGCCTTCCCGCACGTCCAATATGCAGCCAGTGCGCGGGCACGATCCTGTGCCCGCTCCATGGGGATGTAACGGTTTCGACGGGGGTGTGGAGGCGGGAATAGCGGGCGGATGCGCCTACCATCCTTAAAATGGGCAGCTTTATAAATTAAAGAACAACGACAACACTGTTCTTCTCGCTGCTTAATTAGCGAGCGTTCCAC
>JAFUUR010000143.1 GCA_017477695.1 Oscillospiraceae bacterium
AAAGCGCAGGCAACTGCGCTTTCGGGCAAATCTGTATTTTAGAGTGTAATGAGGGTTCCTTATGACGTTAATGACCATGATCATCAAGATGAGCGAGGGTCTGGGCAAGACCTGCGCCATCTTTTTTCTGACGCTGCTCTTTTCTCTGCCGCTCGGCATGGTCGTCGCCCTGCTGCGCATGAGCAAGGTCAAGGTCGTCTCCGCGATCACCCGCTTCATCATCACCGTGCTGCGCGGCACGCCGCTGATGCTGCAGCTGCTCGCGGTCACCTACGGGCCATATTATCTCTTCGGCACGACGGTCGCCCGCAATAAGCTGATCCCCGTGGTGATCGCTTTTTCAATCAACTACGCCGCGTATTTCGCGGAGATCTACCGCGGAGGGATCGAATCCATCCCGATCGGGCAGTACGAGGCGGCGGAAGTCCTGGGCTATACGAAGCTCCAGACCTTTATGCGCATCATCCTCCCGCAGGTGATCAAGCGCATCATGCCCAGTGTCACGAACGAGGTCGTTACGCTGGTGAAGGACACCTCCATGGCCTTCACGGTGTCCTACCAGGAAATGTTCACCATCGGTAAGCAGATCGCCAATTCCCAGACGAGCTTCATGCCCTTCCTCGTGGCAGGCGTGTTCTACTATCTGTTCAACGTGATCGTGGACTATCTGATGGGCCGCGTCGAGAAGCGGCTGGATTACTATCAATGAGAGGGGGCGGGAGAAATGGCGGATGAAAAGAACAGGCAGACGGAAAGCGGCGCGCTTCCCAGCATCCTCAGCATACGCAGTCTGGAAAAATCCTTCGGCTCTCTCTCGGTGCTGAAGGACATCTCCCTCTCGGTGGACCGGGGCAACGTCGTCTCCATCATCGGGCCGTCCGGCTCGGGAAAGTCGACGCTGCTGCGCTGCGCGTCCTTCCTGGAATTTGCCGACGGAGGCGATATCCTGTACGACGGGCAGTACGCCCTGCGCGACGGCGTCTACGCCTCCAAGGCGGAGCTCAACCGCTTCCGGACGCGCTTCGGGCTGGTTTTCCAGAATTTCCAGCTATTCCCGCACTACTCGGTGATGAAGAACATCACCGAGGCGCCGATCCTCCACGGCGAGGACAAGGAGGAGGTGCGCGAGCGGGCGGCCTCTCTGATGCGGAAAATGGGCCTGGAGGGCAAGGAGAACGCCTATCCTTACCAGCTCTCCGGCGGGCAGCAGCAACGCGTGGCCATCGCGCGCGCCCTCGCCATGAAGCCGGAGATCCTGTACTTTGACGAGCCGACCTCGGCCCTCGACCCGGAGCTGACCGGCGAGGTGCTGAAGGTCATCCGGCAGCTCGCCGAGGAGAAAATGACCATGGTGGTGGTCACGCACGAGATGCCCTTCGCCAAGGCCGTCAGCAACCGCGTGATCTTCATGGCGGGCGGCGTCATCGTCGAACAGGGCGACCCGCTGGCGGTATTCGACGACCCGCAGGAGGAGCGGACGAAGCAGTTCCTGCGGGTGTTCGAGAGAACGTGATGGCGGAGCGGAAAAACGCGGGCGGCGAGCTGTGCGGCAGCATCTTCGACCCGACCGGGAACATCACGGCGCTCGTCGAGAGCGACGTGGCGGTCGAGCGGCAGCCGGCTGTGGCCGCGGCGCTCATGCGGCGGCACCCGGAGGTGGAGCAGGTGGGCTTCGTGCGCCTCGCGGAAGGCGGCGCCCGCGTGCAGGCGGAGCTGCGCATGGCGGGCGGAGAGTTCTGCGGCAACGCCTCGATGAGCGCGGCCGCTCTCTGGTGCATCCGGCAGGGACAGACCGTCGATGCCGCCGCCCCGTGTGCGGTGCTGCTGCGCGTATCCGGCGCTGCGGAGCCGGTGGAGGTGCGCCTCAGAGAAGAGGCGGCGGACACGTACGCGGCCAGCGTCCGCATGCCGCGGGCGCTGGATATCACGGAGCGGGAATTCGTGCTGGAAACGTGCCGGGACCGGCTCCCGGTCGTGCGCATGGAGGGGATCACTCACGTGCTGATCGAAGAGCGCTCCGTGTTCTTTGCGCTGCGGGAAGACGAGACGGCCGCCGCGCGCGCGGTGAAAAGCTGGTGCGCCCGGCTCGGGGCGGACGGGCTCGGACTGATGTTTCTGGAAGGCGGTCAGAGTGAGCGCCGCCTCACGCCGCTCGTCTACGTCCCGGTCGGCGATACGCTCTTTTGGGAGAGCTCCTGCGCGAGCGGGAGCGCCGCCGTGGGGATGACCCTTGCGGCGCGGGCGGGGGCGCGCGCTGCGCTGACGCTCGCGGAGCCGGGCGGCAGTCTGCGCGTGGAGAGCGAGCCCGCGGGTGGAGAGACCTGGCTCTGCGGCAAAACGCGCCTCCTGTCGACGTGGCGGGCTGAATCATAAAAAAGACCGGGCCGGGGAAAACGCAGGCGTTTTCCCCGGCCCGGCCTTTTTTTGCCGCGGTCAGGCGGAGAGCAGACTTACGGCGATGCGCGCGGCGGCGGCCGCGTCGTCCGTATAGGCGTCGGCGCCGATCTCGTCGCAGAAGCTCTGGCTGATGGGCGCGCCGCCCACCATGATCTTCACCCTGTCGCGGATCCCGGCTTCGTTCGCCAGCCGCACGACGCTGCGCATCTCGCTCATGGCGGTGGTCAGCAGGGAGGAGCAGGCGATGATGCCGCACTCACGCTCGATCGCCGTGCGCACGAAGTCCTCCGGCGCGACGTCCACGCCCAGGTCCACGACCTCGAGCCCGGCGCCCTCCATCATGATCTTGACGAGGTTCTTGCCGATATCGTGCAGGTCGCCCCGGACGGTGCCGAGGCATACGCGGCCCGCGGAGCGGACGTCGCCGCCGGCGAGGCGCGGCTTGAGCAGCTCCATGGCGGCGTTCATGCAGCGGGCGGCCATCAGCATCTCGGGCACGAAGGCGCGGCCGGCGGAGAAGTCCTCGCCGAGCCGATCCATACCGCTCATGAGGCCCTGCGTCAGGATGACCTGCGGCTCGATCCCGGCGGCAAGCGCCTCCTCGCAGAGGCGGGCCACCTTCTTTTTCTGCCCGCGGCAGAGCGCGTCGGCCATGGCGGTGAGCAGCTCGTCGGAGCCCTCGGCGTCCTGCGAGGTCTCCGCTTTCGCCTCCTGCTGCGCGATACGGCGGCGGGGAACGGGAGGCAGGGGATTGACGGGCATGTGCAGCCCGGCGTTATACTTGTCGATCTCATCGTCGATGAAGGGATCCACGTGCTTAAAGACCGTTCCCATGATGCCGTAGGTGATGCAGGGGATGTAGTGCCCGCCGGGGCAGTAGCTCTGCAGCGCCCGGCGCACGTAGGGGCGGATCTCCTCCTCGGTGGAGTCCGGCCGGTCGATGGCGGCGCCGATGCCGCCCATCAGCACGAGCGAGCCCTTGAGCTGCTTCTGCAGCGCGGGGATGTCGTTTTCCGGCAGGACGCCCTGCCACACCTGGATGCCGACCTCCTTCATATCCTCGATGATGGGCACCAGGTAAGAGTCGGCGTGGTGGATGGTGATCACGCCCTGGTCGCGGATATAGCCGTAGAAGCGGCGGTAGGGCTCCTTATAGAAAGCCCGCCACATGTCCGGCTTCATGAACAGCGCCTCCTTGGCGCCCCAGTCGTCGTGGGAGAAGATGGCATCGGGCCGGAGGTTTTCTATGAGCAGCTTCACGTACTGCAGACGATACTCGGTGATGTATTCGATCAGCTCGTGCATCTCGTCCGGGTGCTCGTAGAAACCGGTCAGCGTATCCTCGAAGCCCATGAGAAAATGCGTCTGCTCGAAGATGCCCGTGCCCATGAAGCCCGCGACGAGCTTCTGGTCGCCGGCGATCTGACGGGCCTGTTCGGCGCAGGCTTCCCAACCCTCGCTGCAATTGGCGAGAAGGTCGGGGGCGTGCACGTAGTCCCGCCAATGGGTCACGTCCGGACAGACCTTGTCCGTCGCGGTGATGTGCGGCGTGGCGCCGGGCGCGTCCTCGGGAAAGAGGATGGTGGTGCCCCAGCGGTCCTTGCTGACGCTGCCCTTGACGCGGTTGCCGCGCAGATAGGCGTTGATGGGGTCGGTGAGGACCAGATGCAGAGCTTCGTACTGCTTGAGCTGGCGCTCAGGCTGTCCGTCCGGTTTGAGCAGTTCCAAAAAGATCTCTTTCGGCGTCATAGTGCAGTTCCTTCTTTCGTCAGAATACAGGAGCTGAAGGTCAGCGTCCCGGGACCGTAATAATAGGGGAGCCCGGCGTCCTTGCACACTTCGCTGACCAGCAGACCGTAGGCCTCCATGGAGGAGAGCATTTTAGCGGGAAAGCGGCAGGGCTTGTCCGGATAGGTGCAGCTTCTGCAGATGGTGCAGGAGCCGGCCGTCAAGGGCAGGCAATCCGCCTGCAGCAGACGGACCTGCCTCGCGAGGGTGAAGAAGTGCTCCTTGTGCAGCTTCTGTGCAGCATCGATGGACTCCACGTCGAAATCGTCCTCAAGCTGCGCGGTGGTCTGTACGAGCACGCCGCCGTCGTAACGGCGCATGGCGGCCGCCGTCTCCTCCAGCGTGCCGCAGGCGGGCGGGCAGCTCCAACTGCGCCCATAGCGCTGGCAGCGCCCGCTGGCGCACATCTCCCGCACCTCGGGCAGCGCGCGCAGCGCAGCGGCGTTCAGGAGCGCCGCGTGGGAGAAGCCCACTTCCAGCGCCAGCTTTACGAGATCTTCCATCCGGCCGCCTCCTTGACAAACGGGGCGCTTCCCCTTAAGATAGTGAACTGGTAGGTTTTCCATATTATACAAAAGACGGCGCCCGGTGTCAACGGGCACCGGAGGCGGAATATGGCTTGGATCAAGATCCGATCGGAAGAAAAAGAGTCGCGTGTCGAAGCCCACGAGGGC